>JALONX010000039.1 GCA_025454695.1 Chloroflexaceae bacterium | reverse complement strand
CCGCCCCTTCCAGCCTGGTGTCGAGGTTGGCCCAGAAGCCGCCCACCAGCCGCAGCACCACGGTGTAGTTGTAAAACACATGGGCCAGCAGAATAATCGCCAGCGTGTTTTGCAGTTGCAGCGGCGGCTGACGCAAATCAAACAGCCCTTGCAAGGCGCTGTTGAGCAAGCCCCGTGGGCCGAGCAGGGCCGCAAAGGCCGCTGCCACCACCACGGTCGGCATCACAAAGGGCACGCTGGCGATGGCCCGCAACAGCCCCTTGCCGGGAAACTCGTAGCGGGCAAAGGCATAGGCCCCCGGCAGGGCCAGCAGCAGCGTCAGCATGGTGGAAAGGGCCGCTTGCCATGTGGTAAACCAGAGCAAGCGGGCATAGTACGAGTCGGTCGCCACTGCCAGCAGGCCCTGCGCCCCACCCGCAAAACTCTGGCCAAACACCGCCGCCAGCGGGTAGAGGAAGAAGAGCGCCAGAAAGAGCAGGGGAACGGCGCGTACTGCGTACTGCGTAGTGCGTACTGCGTAATCCGTAAAGCGTACCAGCACGGGGTCGTACCGATTTTCAATTCTCAATTTTCAACGCTCAATTCCTGCCCTCTCCGCGGTGAAACATTAGCGTAAGACGATCCGCGTCCACTCCTCAATCCAGGTTTCCCGGTTCCGCTCAATCTGGTCGGGGCTGATGGCGGCGGGCTGGGCCGGGACTTCGGCGAACTGCTGAAACACCTCCGGCAGTTGGGCCTGGCTGCTGGCCGGGTAGACAAACATTTGTAGCGGAATGTCGTTTTGGAACTGCGGTTGTAACATGAAGTCAACAAACTTTTCGGCCAGCGCCCGCTGCTGGGTGCCCTTCAGAATGCCCACAAACTCAACCTGGCGGAAGCTGCCTCCCGGTGGAAGCAGGTTGCCCGTGGGCGGCTCGGTCAGCTTCCCCTCGCTGAAATGCACCTCCGCCGCCGGGCTAGTGGCGTAGGAAACCACCAGCGGACGTGGCCCCTTGCCGCTGCTGCCGCTAAACTGGGTGTAGTAGGCGTCGCTCCAGTCCTGGCTCACATACACATCGTTGGCCCGCAGCTCGCGCCAGAAATCTTGCCATGTGTAGTCGCCGCTTTCGCCAAAATAGCCAATTGTCGCCATCAAAAAGGCCAGCCCCGGCGACGAGGTGGCCGGGTTTTGCACCACCAGCAGGCCCTTCCACTCTGGCCTGGTCAGGTCGCGCAGCGAGGCGGGCGGCGTGAGACCAGCCTGCTGTAGGGCGGCTTTATCGTAGTTGATATTGACATAACCAAAATCAATTGGCAGCAGGCGGTTACTAGCGTCAAGCTTCAGATCGTCAGGAACGCTTTGTAAATAGGGCGAAGCGTATGGCTCAAAAATGTCGGCGGCGAGGGCGCGGCTAAGGAAGGTGTTGTCAACACCGAAAAACACGTCGGCCAGGGGCGCGTTTTTGCTCAAAATAGCCCGGTTCAGGGCGCTACCGGTGTCACCCGCCTTGAGGAATTCTAGCTCCACGCCGTTGGCCGTTTCAAAGGCCTGCACCACCTCATCGCTCACATTGAAGCTGTCGTGGGACATGACCACAAGCCGGGCCGTGCCGCCCTGGGGCGTAGCGGCTGCCGCCGTGGGGATCGCCGTGGAGTTGGCGGCAGCGGGCGTCGCCGGGGCTGGTGTGGGGCTGGCGGCGGGCACCACATTCGCCGCTGGCGTCGTGATAATCGTCGGGTTGGCCCGCTCCGCCCCTGGCGTGCCACATGCCGCCAACAGCAGGGTAAACAGCAGAAATAGCGTTAATCTTCGCATACTCTTCTCCTTCTTTTTTACCGCGGAGGACGTAGAAATTTTTACCGCAGAGACGCGGAGGACGCCGAGCATTTTTTGGCTTCTATACTCCGTGCGCTCTGTGCCTCTGCGGTGCAATTCTTTCTGTTCTTTGCGGTGAACTATGGGCAATAAAAAAGCCACTGACCTGTGGAAAAGTCAATGGCCCATAACGGCTCACGCTTCCCTACGCTGGCATAATCCAGGTCAGGTTCCACGGGTCGGCGGCATGTAGGGCCGCACCTCTCAGCCAGGCTAAACCCGGCTCCCCGAGCGGTATTCAGTTAATCACGCCTTAATATCGTAACACGGCTGGCGAGTGGTGTCAAAAGAAGACCGGAGATTTGATTTCACCGCAGAGACGCAGAGGGCACAGAGAAAGGTAATACGTATGTCCTCCGCGTCCTCTGCGTCTCCGCAGTGAATTTGCAGTTCGGTTCTTGGTTCTTACGTGCCTTTTTGCTCGACATAATAACTATATCCGCCTTCGTAGACGCGCAACTCGCCGTCTTGCACCTCGAAGATGCGATCCACCACCCGGTCAAGGAAGTAGCGGTCGTGGGAAACGACGATGACGGTGCCAGGAAACTCGTCGAGCGCCCCTTCCAGCACTTCGGCGGAAGGGATGTCGAGGTTGTTGGTTGGTTCGTCGAGCAGCAGGCAGTTAGCCCCGCTGAGCATCAGGCGGGCGAACTGCACCCGGCTCTTTTCGCCGCCGCTGAGCCGGGCGATGGGCTGGGTGGCAGCGGCGTAGGGAATGAGAAAACGCGATAATTTCGCCACCGCCTCGCCCTCGTACATGGCCCGCACCTGGCGCAACGCCTCCACCGGTGTTTGCGAAGTGTCAAGGGTTTCGTGTTCCTGGGCATAGTAGCCCCGCTGGATGCTTGGCCCCACCCAGAGCGAGTCGCCTGCGTGGTTGGCGGCTGAGTCTGCTTCGATCAGCCCGGCCAGCAGGCGCAGCAGCACCGATTTTCCGGCCCCATTTGGCCCCACAATGCCGATGCGTTCGCCATTCATAATCGTAGCGCGAGCATCCAGCAGCACAATCTTGTCACCGAAGCTTTTGTCGAGGCCTCGCAGTTCTATCGCTTTGGCCCCGCCCCGCGCCTGGGGCCGAAAGGCCAGGGCCATTTTGCGCCGCTCCAGCACCGGTCGCTCGACCTTCTCCATGCGGTCGAGCTGGCGCTGCTTGTTTTCAATGCGGGTTTTGTGGCGCTTATCCAGCGAAATGTTCAGCCAGACCCGGAAGCGGGCCATGGCCTCTTCCAGCCGGGCGATCTCCTTCTGCTGCGTCACGTAGTCCTGCCGTTGTTTAAGCAGGGCCAGCTCCTTCTGGGTGGCGTAAGCCGAATAGTTGCCCTCCCAGCGCAGCAGCCGCGCACCCACGCCGTTGGCCGGTTCCAACTCCAGAATCGTCGTCACCGTCTCATCGAGCAGGTAGCGGTCGTGGGAGATAAGCACCACTGCGCCGTCAAAGTCCCTGATGAGTCCTTCCAGCAGAGCCTTGCGCTCCATGTCCAGGTGGTTATCTGGCTCGTCCAGCAGCAGAATCGTCGGCTCGGCCAGCAGGCAGCGGGCCAGCCCCACCAGCTTGCGCTGCCCGCCGCTGAGCAAGCGCATGGGCTGCTGCCACTGGTTTTCGGGCATGCGCAGGTCGCGCAGCAGCGTTTCGGCCCGGCTGTGCAGGCGCGGCCCGCCCAGTTCGTCGTAGCGCGTCAGCAGCCGTTCATGCTCAGTCAGCACCTGCGTCAGTGCGGCCATGTCAGCGGCGACGGTGGGGTGGCCCATGCGCTCCTCGGCGGCGGCAATCTGGTGTTCCAGCTGGGCAATGTCGGGCCGGGCCGCCAGCAACTCATCCCACACGGCTCGCTCCGGCTCACCAGCGTACTCCTGCGGTAGGTAGGCCACCCGCACACCCCGCCGCAGCGTCAGTGTGCCCGTACTAGCCTCCTCGCTTCCCGCCAGCATGCGCAGCAAACTCGATTTTCCGACCCCGTTGGGGCCAACCAGCCCGATCTTTTCGCCATCGTGCAGCGTCCACGAAAGGCTGCTGAAGATGGTACGCCCGCCGTAGCTGCATGTCAGGTTGTTCATGTCTGCGATGATCATGTCTTTCTCCAAAGAGAACCGAGAGCCAAGAACCGAGAACCAAGAACCGGGGGCGTGAAACGTGAAACGTGATGCGTACTGCGTGCTGCCTATCCCGTTTTGCATACTTCATCATTCATACGTCATACTTTTCTGGCATGGCTCCCCTGCCTGCCCTGCCCTTCGACAAGCTCACGAATCGCGTGGCGAAGGGAGTGTGGCGAAGGGCTGGTCGAAGGGTCGGTCTTCCGCCTGCCCTGAGGCATCGAAGGGTCTCCGGTCATTCTCAATTCTCAACTCTCCATTCTCAATTCTGCCGCAGTCCAGGCAGGGGCGCAGGCGGGCAAACAAAAACGCCGTGAGCCACCACACTGGCCCACGACGTTCGATTACTACCTCAAAAAGTCTTTACACAACTCGCCGTTCGCAAGGCACAGTGACCCTATGTTCGGCGAGCAGACCAGGCCCAAAGGTTAACCGCAACATAGAAATGCCTTACTGGATTGACGATTGACAATTGACGATTGACGATTATGCCGCAAGTGTACCACATGGTGGGGTGGGCGTCACATCGGCCAAAGGGTGGATTCTTGTTTATACTCTCGCAAAGCCTGCCCTGAGTTTACCGAAGGGGCGCAAAGCTCGCAAAGGGTTGCAGCATGCCGTTCATAGGCGACTCCTTTGCGCCTTTGCGAGAGACAATTCAGGCACGCCCCCGGCGGATGAAGTAAGAAGCCAGTTTGGTCAGTTCGCGCAGCCAGAGCACAGTGCTGGCCACGGCGGCGCAGAGCAGCCAGTCGACCAGGGCCAGCGGCACGGTGTTAAAGGCCTGCTGCAAAAAGGGCACGTAGATCACCAGGAATTGCAGGGCCAGCGAGAGTGCCAGCGCCCCCCACAGCCATGCGTTGGTAAAGAGACCGCTGAAGGCGCTACGAATGTCGGAGCGGGCGTTCAGCACGTTGAAGAGTTGGGCCAGCGTCAGGGTGAGAAAGGCCAGCGTGCGAGCATATTCAATGCTGCCGTTGCCGGGAATAAAGCCGCCCGGCAGGCCGTAGTCGAGCATCAGCAGTGCGCCAATTGCCATCACCAAGCCCACAAAGACGATGCTGAGCCACATGGGTACCGTCACTACACTGCTGCCCGGCGGGCGGGGCGGGCGACGCATCAGCCCCCGGTCGGCGGGGTCGAGGCCCAGGGCCAGCGCCGGTGGCCCATCTGTCACCAGGTTGATCCAGAGAATCTGGGTCGCCAGCAGCGGCACTACCACCGCCCCGGCCTGTCCGGTGGTCAGGCCTAGCAATCCGCCGAAGATAACCCCCAGAAACATGGTCAGCACTTCGCCAATGTTGGACGAGAGCAAATAGCGCAGAAACTTTTGGATATTGGCAAAAATGCCGCGCCCTTCCTCCACCGCCGCCACAATCGTAGCAAAATTGTCGTCGGTCAGCACCATCGCCGCCGCCTCACGGGACACATCGGTGCCAGTGATGCCCATGGCCACGCCGATGTCGGCGGTTTTTAGTGCCGGGGCGTCGTTCACGCCGTCGCCCGTCATCGCCACCACATCGCCATGGCGTTGCAGGGCCTGCACAATCCGCAGCTTGTGTTCCGGGTTCACGCGGGCGTAGACCGAGACCTCCTGCACTGCCTGGTCGAGCTGCTGGTCGTCCATGTCGGAGAGTTCAGTGCCGGTCAGCACCCGGTCGTTGGTCATAATGCCCAGGTCGCGGGCAATGGTGGCCGCCGTTTTGGGGTGGTCGCCGGTGATCATCATGGGGCGAATGCCTGCGCCACGGGCCTGGGCCACAGCGGCACGGGCTTCGGCGCGGGGTGGGTCAATCATGCCGATGAGGCCGAGAAAGACCAGGTCGCGCTCAACGCCATCGTCCACCTCGTCTGGTGGCGTGTTGCCGGGCAGCGTGCGAAAGGCCACGCCCAGGGTGCGAAAAGCCTCTTCTGCCAGCTCGTCGTTGGCAGATCGAATGGCAGCCAGCCGCTCCTCGGTCAGCGGGCGGGCTTCTTCGCCCACCAGTTCGTGGGAACAGCGGGCCAGCAGCACATCGGGCGCACCTTTGGAAAAGACGATGAGCTGGTGCTGCCGTTTGGCGTCTTCATGCACCGTGCTCATCAGCTTGCGCTCGGAGGAGAAAGGCACCTCGGCCACGCGGGTAAAGCGGCTGTCCAGGCGCTCCGGCGTCAGTCCGGCTTTGCGGGCCGCCACCAGCAGCGCCCCCTCGGTGGGGTCGCCCTGCACGCCCCAGCGCCCGTCGCGCTGGTGCAGCGTGGCGTTGCTGGCCCGGTCTGCCGCCCGCAGTAGCCGTTCAATTTCAGCGCGGGTGGGGCCTTCAACTGGTTGGCCGTCGCGGCGCAGGTCACCTTCGGGCACATAGCCGGTGCCGCTCAGATCGGCCCGGCCACTAGCCGTCACCACGGCCCGCACCGTCATCTCATTTTTGGTCAGCGTGCCAGTTTTGTCAGAAGCAATCACCGTGGCCGAGCCAAGCGTTTCCACTGCGGGCAACTTGCGGATGATGGCGTTGCGACCGGCCATGCGCTGCACGCCCAGCGCCAGCACAGCGGTGACGATGGCGGGCAAGCCTTCGGGGACGGCGGCCACTGCCAGGGCCACACCCAGAATCAGCACCTCGATAACGCCGCTGATAGTGGTAATGCCTTCCACCAGCAGAATGGTGCCGACGACGATGACGGCGATCACAATCACAGCCAGGCCCAGCCGCCGCCCTGTGCGGTCAAGCTCTTCCTGCAAAGGCGTGGCTTCGCTGCGGGTGTCCTGGAGCAGCCCGGCCACCCGGCCCATCTCCGTCTGCATGGCGGTGCCGGTGACGATGGCGGTGCCGCGCCCGTAGGTGGCTGCCGTGCCGCTAAAGACCATGTTGGCCTGGTCGCCCACGCCTACCTCAGCCAGAATGGGATTGGCGTGTTTGTGGGTGGGTAGACTCTCGCCGGTGAGCGGTGCTTCTGCCGTTTGTAATGCAACAGATTGCAGCAGCCGGGCGTCGGCGGGAACGGTGTCGCCCTCTTCAAGCAGCAGCAGGTCGCCGGGCACCACCTCGGCGGCAGGCACCCGCTGGCGCACAGCGTCGCGCACCACCGTGGCTTCCGCCGCCGACATAGCCCGCAGCGCGGCCACGGCCCGTTCAGCGCGAGCCTCCTGCACATAGCCCAGAATGCCGTTGAGCAGCACAATCGAGAAGATCGCAATCGCCTCGTAGGGCAGGGGCGAGTCTCGTTCGTAGAGCCACAGGCCCAGCGAAATGGCGGTGGCGATCAACAGCAGTACAATCAGCACATTCTGAAACTGGGCCAGAAAGCGCCGCCATGCGGGCACTGGCGGGGCCGACGCAAGCTCGTTGCGGCCATACTCCGCCAGCCGCCGTTGGGCTTCGGCGGCGCTCAGGCCATTGCGGGCATCGCTACCAAGCATAGCCACCACCGTTTCGGCGGGCTGCTGGTAGGGCGGGCTGTTGGGGTCAATCTCTTGTTGCAGGGTCATATTTCACCGGAAGTCTTTTCACCGCCGAGCACGCTGAGAACGCCGAGAACTAGAAAGTATTAAGAGACCTTTGCGCCCTCGGCGTGCTCGGCGGTGAGTTCAAGCCTTTGCTCCTTCTGTGGTGCATACCGTGCAGGTTCTGTGCCGTTACCCACATTGTCGCGGTTGTGCGGCCAGGTGGCACCCGGCGAAGGGCGAGGAGCGGCGATGGCCATGTGGCCAGGATTGGGGGCTAGCCATGTGGTGAGGTGGAATGCTGCAACACAACTGCCTGCGCTATAGTAGCATGCACAGCGTGGGAACGGAAATAGAACATAATGGCCTCTCACCCCGCCCGGCGGGCACCCTTCTCCGCCGGGAGAGGGGCTGGGGTGAGGGCCAAAAATGCACGAGATGGAAACGCACCATGCTACAACTAGACCTCAGCGATCTCTGGGCCGTCATCGCGGGCGTATGGCGGCTCGACCCGGCGGTGTTTGGGCAGCCCGTGCCCGACGGTCAGCGACTCACGCTGGCGTTACTGGTGCTGGCGGCGGCCAGTTTGTCCACCACCCTGGGCCAGAGCGGCACGCTCTTCGCCAACCGGGTGACGCGCTTTCGGTTTGGTCTGGGCCTGCTGGCGGGCGGCCTGGCCCTGGCTGTCGCCGCCCTGGTCTGGAGCGGCACGATCTGGCTTGCGGGGTGGCTGTTGGGGCCGGTGGCGGTGCCGTTTCTAGCGATTCTGGCCGATGTGAGCCTGAGCACTGCGCCGCTGCTCTTCGGCTTTCTGATCTTTTTGCCCTACCTGGGCACGCCGCTGAGCCGCCTGTTGCGGCTGTGGACGCTGCTGGCGGTGGTTCTGGCGGTGCAGTTGCGCTTTGGGGTGCCGGTCTGGTGGGCCAGCGGCTACGCGCTGCTCGGCTGGGGCCTGTGGGAAGTGGCTAACCTCTGGTTTGAACGCTGGCTCAACCCACTCCGTGATCGGCTCTGGTTGCTCGTGACGGGGACGCCGACGATGACGCCCCTGGATGACCTGGCGGCGCAGCTGGAACAGACCAGGGCGGCGCTGCGGCGGGCCAGCCCGGAAGAGGGACAGATGCCAAAACCATGATCTGGCTCATCAACCATATGGCCGAACTGCTGGGTCTGGTGCTAGTGGTGCTGCTGCTCACGGCCCTGCTCTCGCCTTTTGAGGCGCTGGGCTGGTGGGCGGGCTGGGGGCGGCAACTCGCTCCCAGCCGTGCCCCCCGCCTCACCGTTCCGCCGCCACATGATGCTCCAATTCGCCACTATGTCGTCTACATCACCGGGGTGGGCAACCTGGCGGGCGAGCCACGGGGGCGGCGCGAACGGGCCTTTCTCCATGCGCTGGCGGTGCGGGTGCCAGGGTTGCTGGTGGTGCATGATGTCTTTCCCTACTCGGCCTCAAACACTGCTCTGCTTGGCCCGCGCTGGTCGGCCCGTTTCTGGCGCTGGATTGACCGCATGCGGGTGCATGCCTGGCTGCGGGCCGAACTGCTGGTGTATCTGCGGAACATCTTGCAGGTAGGCGTGTCGAGCGACCCGCGCTACGGCCCGATCTTCAGCCTGAGCGTGGCCCAGCAGCTGGCCTGGAGCCTGGTGAACCACGGCTACCGGCCCGATAGCCGTATTCCCATCACCCTGATTGCCCTGAGCGGTGGGGCGCAGGTAGCGCTGGGGGCGGCTCCGTTTCTGCGGGATTTGCTCGATTGCCCCATTCGCCTCATCTCCATCGGTGGGGTGCTGACCGACGATCCGGGGATTGTGGCGCTGGAACGGCTCTACCGGCTGCATGGCAGCGCCGACCGGGTGCCCTGGATTGGGGCTATGCTCTGGCCGGGGCGCTGGCCGCTGCTGCGCCGTTCGCCCTGGAACCGGGCCAGCCGCGAGGGCCGCATCATCACGCTGCCGATGGGGCCGATGGGCCACGGCGGCCACAACGGTTACTTCAGCCTTTCGGCCCGCCTGCCCGATGGCACGACCCACGTGGAACACACGGCAGCGGTGGTTGCCGACATTCTGCTGGGCCGGGTGTGAGCAGAAGAAACTCTCGCAAAGCCGCAGAGAGCAGAAAAATTTCTCGCAAAGGCGCAAAGCTCGCTAAGGTGTCGCAGAGGATAATCTTGCCGTTTACCTTTGCGAACTTTGCGGCTTTGCGAGAGCAACTATTCGTGCCTTTGTGTGAGCTACGAGTCATCCTGAACGGGCTTGCAGCCGCCCTCGCGGTCGCGCCGCACATGGGGCTGGGCCAGGTTGGTGGTGCCTTTGTAGGCGTAGGGGTCGCGCCCGGCCACCAGCACAATGTCGCGGTAGTCGCTGCGTGAGACCCATTCGCCAGGGCCAGGGTTGTGCCACGGCAGAAAGGACTCGGCGCTCATGTAGTGGTTGACGAAGGCACGGCGGTAGCCGCCGCTGGCGCGGTTGGGCAGCGAACGGTGCAGCAGGTAGCCGTTAAAAAAGACAATCGAACCGGCCTTCACCTCTACCGGAATGGCGTCGTCATCGTTGTAGGGAAAGCCAAACGACTCGTCGGTACAGTCGAAACGGGCATCGTCATGCTGGCGCATGTCCCACAGAATGCCGGGCTTGTGCGAGCCGGGAATAACCCACAGACAGCCGTTTTCCACCGTGGCATCGTCCAGCGCAATCCAGGCCCCGGTGAGCGAGCGGTCGCGGGTGGGGATAAAATCTTCATCCTGGTGCCAGGCCTGCCCCGGCTTGCCGCTGGCCTTGATGAAAAGCATAGACTGCATACACTTCACATTCGGGCCGATGACCTGGGTCAGTACCTCGACGATGCGAGGGTGGGCCAGGTAGCGGTGCATCAGCGGCGAAATTTTGTGGGCCATGTGGATGCAGATGTAACGCCGCAGCACCGCATCGTCAGGCTCATCCGGGGCAGCGGGTGTGACGCCCTGCACATCGCCCGCGTCGCCCCGGCAGATGCGCAGCGTTTCCGCATGCAACTCCCGTAGCTCCCCACTGCTCAGGGCCTCGGGCAGCACATAGTAGCCGTGGTGGGCAAAAAAGCTGGCGCAGTTGGCAGGTAGTGTAGGCATCGTTGTGTCCTTGTGTCGCAAATAAACGTTGTTGCGGTATGATAGCGCCCTGTGCAGGCTGAAACGATACCTCAAATGCACAGCCTTGTGTCTTAAATGAACGGAAACGACATCTCACCATGCAGCAGCATCCGCCAGTCTGGCCAACAGAAGCTTCCTACGGGCAGATCGTGTATCCGCCAGGTGGGCGGCTCGGGCCACGCTTCCAGCAGACGGTGCAGCTGGTGCTGATCCACCGGGGCCGCATGACGGTGTGGATTGATGGGCAGGAACGCACGGCGAGTAGCAACAGCGTGAGTCTACTCTTGCCGGGCCATGAGGAGCGTTTTGCTTTTGCCAGCGACAGCGAGACTCACCATAGCTGGGTACACTTGCTGGGGGGGACCCTGCCGGAGAACCTGCTGCACCGGCTGATTCAACTGCCAGCGAGTTTGCCCCTTTCGGCGGCGCTGCTGGCCACCATGCAGCAGTTGCTGGCGCTGAACAGTGAAGAGCTGGCAACCAGGTGTGAGATTGCCTGCGGGCTGGGGCTGGCCATGCTCTGGCGCTACATGGGTGAGGCCGAGGCCCGGCAGGGGCTGGTGTCAGTTCCAGGCCATGTGCCCGAGGTGCAGCGGGCGCGCCAGTTTATCGCCGAGCATCTAACGGAGCAGTTGAGCCTGGCGGAGATTGCCGCAGTGGCCGGGGTGAGCCAGGCCCATCTCATTCGGCTCTTCCGCCGCCACCTGGGCCAGACACCCATGGCCTGGCTCTGGCAGGAGCGGGTGGCGCTGGGGGTGCAGCTGCTCCAGGCCAGCGGCTTAAGCGTAGGCGAAATTGCCCTACGTTGCGGCTTTCAGACCAGCTACCACTTTTCGCGGCGCATCAAACAGGCCACCGGGGAAACGCCGGGGCAGCTGCGGCGGCGGGCGTGGGGGTTGGCGAGTGACGAATGATGAGTGACGAGTGACGAATGACGAGTTGCGAGTTGCGAGTGACCCTTCGACAAGCTCAGGGCAGGCAGAGTGACGAGTGACGAGTTGCGAGTGACGATTTTGCTGCATCTGCGTCATCTGCGTCATCTGCGGATGAACAGTGATTGCAAAACGGGCGGGGCTATGCTACACTACCGCTGTGGCCCGGTAGCTCAGTGGATTAGAGCACTAGTCTTCGGAACTAGGTGTCGGGGGTTCGAATCCCTCCCGGGTCGCCAATCCTCCGTTTTTCCTCATTTGTTGCAATGCAAAGTTCGATCTACATCGTAAAAAGTTCGATCTCCATGGCGGTGCAGGGTTCGATCTACATGGTGGAGACCCTGATTTTTGCTGCTGCCGTGCCGTACCTGACACGACCATCGGGCGGGATACCCTAATGTCGTTACGTTGCATTGCCTTCCTCCGGCGGTGGGAGGATCGCGCGCTGTCGTTCGAGCCAAACGTTGCGCACATAGGTCAGGACGCTGTTCGTGAGGACGCGCGGTGCGTCGTCAGCCCGACGTGGCCCCAACCCCCGATCAAGGAGTTGTACCAGTTGATCAAGCAGCCACCAATTTCCTTGCGTCCATGCGTGGAAATCCACGATGCATGCTTTCCGATCCACATCCTGGCCGAAGTGCGCGTGTAAATTGTGCAACATGAGAAATATGATAACATGCAGAAATTCTGCTGTGTCACGCTCCATTGAGGGAAAGGTTACTGCCTGGTTGAGCACCGTCCGGGTTTGCGGGAATGTGCCGAGCAGGGTGCGGTACTTTTCTTCTGGTCGTCCACACAGGATGATTGCGCTCTGTGCGATGCGTGGTCGTCCAAAGTGTTGGGGGCTGCGCAGTTCGTCCAGGATGAGCCGCAGGGTCTGTTTGTTGAGCAGGTGGGCATCGGTAAAGACGTAGGCCGCTGGTTGTAAGGTATCGGCGATGGCCTGCACGTCCTGGAAAATGAGTCGCATCATTTCGGGTTCGCTTTTTCCTGCGCGCAGGTAGGGCAGACGCCGCGGCTGTTCCTGATTCGCCCGTGCGCGTTCAAGTTCCTGCAATGCTAGCCAGTGGAGTGAACCCATTTTACCAGACCACGTCAGACGGGTGCTTGTGGTCAGGAGTGTAAAGGCTTTCAACCTCACTTGGCGGCAGATAGCCGAGGCGTGCGTGCAGCCGCTTCTGATTATACACAGCGTCAATGACGTGGCCAATCTGTGCTTTGGCGTCAGCGCTGGTCTCATCCTGGTTGAGCTATACCTCCTCCCGTTTGCGCGTCTTGAAACAACGCTCGGCTTTGGCATTGTCATAGGGGTTGCCGTTGGCCGACATACTGATTTGCGCGCCAATCGCGGTCAGCCGTGCGGTGTAGGCACCACTGGCGTCCTGCCCCCCCCGATCCGCATGATGAATCAGGCCAGGGGCGGGCTGGCGTACCGCAATCGCCCCATCGAGCGCTGCCAGCGTGCGGTGGGTGTCAATCGTCGACGACAGCTGCCAGCCGACACACCGGCGCGACCAGGCATCGAGCACACATGCGAGATAGACAAACGTCGTGGGTACGCGCACGTACGTCAGATCGGCCACCCACGCCTGATTTGGGCGGGGTAGCTCCAGGCCCGTCAGCAGGTTGGGATACACCGTCAGACCGTGTCGCGAATCGGTGGTCGTCACCCAGGTCCGCTGAATCTGACACAGGCGTGCTTCCTGCCGCATGATCCGCAAGACGCGTTTGTGATTGACCGCCCAGGCTTGTCGGCGCAGTTCAGCCGTAACCCGGCGGTAGCCATAGCCAGGATGATCCAGGACAATCCGCTCAATCGCGTCGCGCAGCAGCACAGCACGCTCGGCGGCAGAAGGGCTGGCCGCGCATGCATCCTACCACGCCCGATTGACCGGTAACAGGTCGCAGCGCTGGCGAATCGAGCGCTGCGGATACTCCTGGCGCAGCGTCCTCATCAGGCGGTGCCGCGCTTGGGTTGGGCACGTTGCACGGCTTTTTGTAAAGCAGCATGCGCGACGGCCAGGTGACCGCAGACGCGTTCCAATGCCGCGCTGCGCTGCTCGTCGTCGGGCACGGCTGTTGGCCCGTCGAGCGGGGTGAAGGCGTCGTCGCCCCGCAGACGCACCTCATAGCGCCAGCGGTTTAGGATACGCTCCGCGATGTGGTATTCGCAGCAGGCTTGGGCCAGGCGCAATTCGCCCGACTCGATGGTGCGCACGACCTTGCGTTTACACTCGCGTGTGTACATTTTTCTTGGCATGGTGGTGCTCCTCGTTACGAAATAGTTTACACCAAATCGGAGAAGCATCCGTAGACGATGGTCTGGTCGGAGGGGTGCATTCCAACTCATACCCTGGTCGGTCACGCGCTTCACGACCTCCTGTCGAAATGCAAGCGGATAGGGCGTGTGTTGTTTCATAGTCAACCTCCGCATACGAGGTATCATACCGTATCGTGCGGTGTCTATGAAAGTGGATCAATTCCACAGCACCCCCGCTAATGCATCTCAATGATATATATGCCCTGTAAGGCCGTCATATATGGCGGCCCTACAGCACGGCAATGACGTTCATTGCAGGCGGTGAGGCAATGCGGGCGAACACCAGGTTCGCTCCTCCATTCGTGCAATGCTTTGCGCCTCTGCGCCTTTGCGCCTCTGCGACTCTGCGTTTCTGCCCGGTTCTCGGTTCTTGCCGATTATTGACGATCTTCCCCTCGCGTGCTAGGATAGGGTGTCTTGTCCGAGATTGCCAGGCGGAGAACACCAGCATTGAAGCCCCCGTTTGCCCTACTCCTGCTGATCATGTTGATGGCCGGAATGATTCCCGGCGCTGTCCGTGCCGCTCCAAACCCTACGACACACCTTGCACAAAGCTCGCCCGAACAGCTGGGCGTGCAGGGGTTTCTCGATCAGCAGCCCGGCCCACTCAAAACCTACCGCGACGGCGACCGCAGCGCCGCCACCATTATCGAGAGCAACAGCCTCTACTACGGCCTGAGTCCTCGGCTTACCCTGGCCCTGCTCGAAACCAGCGCCAACCTGCTGAGCAGCGCCAGCCCGCCCGATGCCGCCCTGCGACAGCCCTTCGGCACGGCGGGGCCAGATGGTTTTGCAGCCCAGCTGGAATGGGCCAACCGCGAACTGCGGGCGGGCCTCGGCCCCTACGACCGCCCGCCGACGCTGCGTTTCACCGACGGCACCACCATCACCCTGAGCCTGCAACAGGCCCCCGAAGGCGTGGCGGTGCAGCGTTTCCTGGCCCTCAACCGCACGCAGGCCGAATGGCGCACCCTGGTGGATCGCTTTGGTCAGGCTTTTCAGCGCTATTTCAACAACGAACTGCCCGAACTTGGCGGCTCGGTGCAGCCCCCGGCACGCCAGGTGCAGCCCTCGTCCTTCAGCTTGATGCAGCCCTGGCCCCCCGGTGCGCGTGTGGTTCACCTGGCCTACTTCGACCATGTCTACCCCACCGTAGATAGCGGGCGCGACAGCAACAATATCGTCGTCACCTACACCGGACAGCGCAATGTGCAGTACGACGGCCACGACGGCCACGACTACTACTTCCCCGACCAGCCCATCGGCTCGCCGATTCTGGCGGCGGCGGCGGGCACGGCCTATGCCCGCACCCACCGGGGCAACGGCGTGGTGATTGTTCACCCCGATGGCTACGAAACGGTCTACTGGCACCTGGACGGCTTTTCCGACATCTTCCGTGACAAGGTGGACACCAGCCAGGGCGTGCGCGTCGAGGCGGGCACCTTTCTCGGCACCAGCGGCAAAACCGGCTTTACCGACGGCACGCCCCACCTGCATTTCGAGGTGCGGCGCTACGGGCGGCAGGTTGATCCTTACGGCTGGTATGGCTTCGCTGGCGGGCATCTACAACTTCACCCCGCCGGATGGCAGCATTGTGCCCGCGGTGACCAGCCCCCAGCGGGAAGCCGACAGCACGCCGCCCATAGCGACTCTCGCTGTTAACCCGGCTGCCGCCGTGCGGCTGCTGGTGCCGTTTGAAAACACGCCCTTGCAGACGGTGGGCGGTGGCTTTCCCGTTACCGACGGCGAACTGCGCTACGAGGAAGGGCGCTACGGCCAGGGGCTGCGCCTCAGCGGCGGGGCAGAACTGGTTTTTCCCTTGAAAGAAAACCTTGAGTTGAAAACGGGCACGCTGAGCATGTGGTTGAAGGTGCCCGAACGCTACCCCACCACCAGCAGCGGGCGACTCTACCTGTTTGCGGCCAGCGCCAGCCCCGAGAATAGTGAAGCGGGCTACCCCGGTACCTTCGCGCTGCGCCGCGAGGCCAGCGGGCCTGATGGGCAGCCGCGCTGGAACTTCTGGACAGTCGGCCAGGCTGGAGAAAACGAGCGCCACGACCTGGTTGCGCCGGACACGCTGGCGGCGGGCTGGCACCATGTGGCCATCAGTTGGGATGCGGCGCGGGGCGAAAAGGCGCTCTTCTTCGATGGGCAGGAGGTAGCGCGGGCCAGTGGCGTCCGTCTGCCAGCCGATGCCGGTGCGCTACTGCACATGGGCCGCTTCGCTCCTGGCGGCGCAGCCCTCGGCGCAACCATTGATGACCTGGCGATACACGGGCGGGCGCTGACCGGCGACGAAGTGGCGGCGCTGGCCCAGCGCACTGAGGCCCTGCCGGGCAGCACTACCCTGCTGCATAGCCCGGAACTGCTGCTCGATAGCAACGCCATTGATGCCAACGGCGGGATTGTGGCGGTGCAGCTGGGCCGCGACGGCATGTTCACCGACCCGCAACCCTATTACGATGCCTACCGCTGGGCTTTGCCGCTGGCCAGCGGCACCTACACCATCGCCGTGCGCTACTTCGACCGGGCCAGCAACGCCACCACTGTCTCGCAAACCGTGACGCTGGATCTGCCGCCTGCGGATGCGGAAGCAGCAGCTTCAACCAGAGTTTATCTGCCGCTGGTGAGCAAGCCCCAGACCGACCAGACCGACCAGGCTGAACCCACGGGCGACCCGCTGCGGGGCTGGCGGCTGGCGTATGAGCTGCTTGGCAGGTGAGCGGAGATTGATACTTGACTCGCCTGCCGATTCGGCAAAATAGCCCACGCAACCGTTTGCATAGTGCAAAGGAGCAGCCTCATGTCAGTCACGCTCAAGATTGCCCCTTGCCTCTGGTTTGATGATCAGGCCGAGGCGGCGGCGACCATGTACACCACAATCTTTCCCAACTCACGCATCACCCGTGTCACCCGCTACAGCGAAGCCGGGCACGAGATTCACGGGCAGAGGACGGGCACGGTGATGACGGTGGCCTTTGAGCTAGATGGTCAGCCCTTCACGGCCCTCAACGGCGGGCCGGTGTTCACTTTCAACGAGGCGATTTCGTTTCAGGTCTATTGTGATACGCAGGAAGAGGTGGACTACTACTGGCAGCGCCTCGGCGCGGGCGGTGATGAACAGGCGCAGCAGTGCGGCTGGCTGAAGGACAAATTCGGCGTTTCATGGCAGGTGGTGCCCCAGGCGCTACTGGCGATGATCAGCGACCCGGATGCGGAAAAAGTCACCCGAGTAACAAACGCCATGCTTCAAATGAAAAAGCTGGAGACCGCGGTGCTGCAACGGGCGTTTGATGGCGATTGACGATTGATGAGTGCCTAACGGCTGACCGGAGACCCTTCGATGCCTCAGGGCAGGCGGGAGACCGGAGACCGGGGCCGGACGATTGACCCTTCGGCAAGCTCAGGGCAGGCGGATTGACGATTGGCAGTTGGCAGTTGGCAGCCTGCCCTGAGCTTGTCGAAGGGTTGGCAGTCACCGCTGCATTGCTCTATCATACTTCATACTTCATACTTCATACTTTTCCTCCGTCTCCTCCGTCTCGTCGTTCGAGCCAGAGGTAGCTGGCGACGGCGGCAACTGCTGCGCCCGCAAAGCCAATCTGGGCGCTGAGCATGGTGTACTGGGCGTCGAGCGCCCGCACCAGGAGCCGCAACTCCCGCAGGTTGCTCGCGCCCAGCGCTTCGATGTCGCCGCCCCGCACCACATCGGCGGCGGTGGTGAAATATTGCTGCTGCTGGTAGAGCAGGTAGCCAGTGGTGGCAGCTCGCGCCAGCAGGTAGCTTAATCCCCCCACCAGCAGGGCCAGCAACAGACTCAGGGCAACACGGTTAAGCCAGGAACGCATGGGGATTTTAGATTTTAGATTTTAGATTGACCGGAGACTGGAGACCGGAGACCGGAGGCCGAAGCCAGGCGAGTGACGCAGTACGCAGTACGCAATACGCAGTACGTTTTGGTTCTTTGGCCTCTGCGCCTCTGCGTTAAGGTGTGGCGGCGCTAGTCTTCGCCTTTGAGTCGGCGGCGGGCACGGTCGCGGGCGGCCTGCAATCGCGCTAGCGGGTCGTCGGGGTTGGTAGATGCCGAAGGATTACCGCTTTCACCACCTCCTCGGGTTTCGGTGCTTGGCTCTCGGTTCTCGATTTGTTCTTGGTTCTTGGTTCTTGGTTCTTGGTTCTTGGTTGATCGGTTCTTTCCCCTCGACCAGAGCAAGAGCCGACGCACGGCAATGTCCAGCGGCAGCAGCAGCAGCGCCAGCCACAGCAGCGGTAGGCCGATCTCCTGCGCCCGGCTCACCCGCTCGTTGGTGGCGGCAAAGGCGGCGGCAGCGTTGGTGAAGTTCAGTTCGGTGCCCTTGGTAAGTTCACGCAGTTGGGTTAGCAGGGCCGGGTTAGCCTGGTCTTGCCGATACTCCGCTGAGTAGGGCACCACCAGCCCTGCCGTTTCCTGCACCACCGCCCGCCCCTCAGCACTGCCCGCAATCTGCACCAGGTAGGTGCCAGTGGCGGGGCTGCTCAGGCTGCCACGGTACTGGCCGGGGGCCACCTGCGTCAGCGGCACCTCCTGCCGCGAACCGTCGCTGCCAATCACGGTTGCCGTCATAGCCACGTCACTGCGGGTGGGGCCATTCTCGTCGCCCAGGCCCACGGTGATTTCGGCCCGCCCGCCGCTCACGCGCACCTCGGTATTGACGTTCTGGCCGCTGCGGGTGGGCAGAATCCAGCTCATCATCTGGCTGGCAAAGCGGGGGAACTCCGGCCATGCTACCAGGTCACGCCCCCAACGCGTGTTGGTGTCGCTCGTCCAGGCGGCGGCCCGGCCCAGGCCAAACTGCCACGTGGCCAGCAACGGGGCCTGATTGCCAGCGGCCAGCACCTGGCGGGCGGTTTCTTTCATCGTAGTGCCGTTGTAGCCGTAGAGCGTGGGGAAGCTGGTAATGCCGCTCAGCACCGGGCTTTCGGCGGTAACAGCGGGTGTGATGGGCTGTTCCACAATGTAGTTACCCAGGGTTGTCACCGTCTCCTGCAAAAAGATTTGCGGCACTTCACTCATGTGTTCGGTGGGGTAGTAGCGCCCGCCACCAGTCTGGGCCAGCTGCTCCAGATACTCGGCGGAGCCGGAGCCAGCCGCCACCACCGTGAGCGTCATGCCCTTGTCGCGCATCTGCTGGGCCAGGTCGAGGTTGTCGCCGCCGTGGCCCCAACCGTCGGTCAGCAGAATCACATGTTTAATGCGGGCATCAGTGTTGTCGAGCATCTCTTCGGCGGCCCGCAAGCCCGCCCGCACCCTGGTGCCGCCCCGTGGCTCCATGTTGGCCACGCTGTTGGCTACCTGATCACCCGTAATGCCCTGCGTTGGGTCAAGCACCGTCTCGGCATCATCATCAAAGGCTACCACGCCGAGTTTGTCCTGCGGCGTGAGCACGGTGGCGGCTTGCACCATGGCCTCTTTGGCAATGTCAATTTTGCGTTCGCCGCCGGTCTGGAACATGTCGCTCTGGCGGCTGGGGCCAGAGCAGTGGCAGGCATCCATGCTGCC
>JALONX010000629.1 GCA_025454695.1 Chloroflexaceae bacterium | reverse complement strand
CGCCGATCCTGAAACGAGGAATATTTCCGTGCCGCAACAGAAGTTGATAGATGCAATAATTCCTGAAACATCGCCGCAATTTTCCGTGCGTGGGAAGAATGTTCTTGAGTCAATTGGGTTAAAAAGGCAATAAAGCGTGCTTTGTGACGAACTGGGTGATAGGGCGACTTGAAGAAGTTCCACCCGGTACGATAGACTCGCATGTGTTGTCTCTTTGCGATACGTGTCGCAAGTGGTACAGCCAAACCTGACCAGTTGCGCAATCTTTTACGCCGCAGCGGGCGCAGGGGCATATCCATTCGAGCATCGTCCATTTGATTGGGAATCAAGCCGCTCAAAAGTTGCCGTGTTTTGCGGCGCTCATGCTGGGTGGCCTTCATTTTCTGGCGTTGCCAGGAACGACGAAACGGTTCCGACCCTTGAAAGATGCGGTCTTTTTTGTATGCGATATACTTTTTCTTGGTTGGACTTTTGCGCCGCTTCCGCATGGGTTGCCTGTTTGTGTAATGTGAAAACGAGTTGTTCACTAATTCTAACACAAAAACAGGTTGAAAGGCAACGCAAGTAAGCCTGCGTTTATTTCCCACACCAGCGCTGCATCGCCCCATGCCATGCAGCGTCGAGGCTAGCCATTGAGTCGAAGCCAGCCAGGCCAGGCAGCACCTCAGGGCTATAGCGACCGTCGCGGAAGCTTTGGTAGATGGGCGGCAGGGCCTCGCGCCGCTCCAGAATGAGGTAGTAAACAAAGGCCCAGGCGTGGGCGTAATCAAACTGGCCAAACTGATCGTAGCCCGCCCGCATAGCCAGCAGATCGGGTAGACTGCGATAGGCCGCTTGCCCGCAGATCGTCTGCATGTGGCGCTGGCGTGGCAGCAGTTGAGCATTGCCGCTGGCATCGAACTGCGTCTCGGCCAGGCTTTCGGCCAGGCCCTCGTCGGCCCAGCCTTTGGGCTGGTCGTGGTAGCCGGGGTCGAGCCAACCGCCGGGGAAGAGGTAGCGCCCGGTGAGGTAATGGGTCAACTCGTGCTGCACCGATTCTTCGACCGTGTTTTCGCTCTCGCCCGGCCCACGCTGAAAGGTGTAGAGCGCCCCCCGTGCCTCCACGTAGAGGCCGTCGGTGTCGGCCCCAAAACCCACAAACGAGCGCATGTAGTCGCGGTAGGCGGCCCGGTTGGCCAGCAGCACCAGGGTGATAGTGTCATTCGTGTCGTCTGGCAGCGGCTCGCGCACGCCCACCAGGTCGAAAAAGGCCTGGCGGGTGTTGACCATGCGCGTCAGCCAGTGGGGCAAAGCGGTGGTGGGCAACCCGGAGCGAATGACGATGCCGTCGCCCCGCAGGGTATTGGGCAGGTTCAGCGCCTCGAACTCGGCTTCCATCTGGTCGAGCAGGGCGCTGTTGCCGTGGTAACGATCCAGGGCGCGGGCCAGGCTGGCGCGGGCGGTCACGGCGGTAGGCAGGCTTTCCACAACATCGCGGCCAGGCTCGGCCCGCAGCAGCGGGGCTGCTTCAACCCGCATCACTGGCCCTTCCCGCTGCCAGGCCGCTTCCAGTGCCGCCAGCACCTGCGCCCGCTGGTTGGCCTCCAGCTGCTCGTCGCGGAAGCGCATGGCAATCAGGGCTGCTTCCGAGCGCACGCCCGGTTCAGCCGCTTGTATGGCGGCCAGGGCAAAGTTCAGGTTGGCCTGAGGCAACGCCCCACCACGGGCGAAAATCAGCCGACCAGCGGCGGCGGTGGCCCGTGTGCGCGAGGCCGGGTCGAGGCTCGTGTCGGCGCTGATGCGCATAAAGTCCGGCTGGGCCACAAAAGCGGGATAGTAGAACGTGTCGAAGATCCAGACCAGGTCTTGCAACACGTCCAGGTCACGGTCAAGGGCCAGGCGACGCAGCAAGACGGCCTGCACCTCCGCCGCCCGGTGCTGCGCCACCATGTCGCGCAGCCGCTCGCCGGGCTGGCCCTCGGCCAGGCGGCCCAGCAGCCGCACAGCATTGCGGCGGGCCAGCGTGTTCTCGCTCGAGTCAATCAAACGTAGCAGGGCGGTGACAGTGGCGCTGCTGGCGCGGGGCCGCAGCGCACGGGCGATCTCCTCGGTGCAGGCATAGTTGCTGATGATGAGCTGGCGAAAAAGGGCCACTTCGTCGGCGTAGAAGCCAGCGGGGCAATTGGGCGTAGCAAAGGGCGGGCCAGCCGCCGCCGCAGGGCGGGCCGAGGCGTGCAGCAGTGTGCAGCAGAGCAGCAGGGTAAGGCAGATCAGCAGTCGTTCTTGCACAGGCGTGGCGTGTCGGCGTGAAGACCTCCGCTTCCACTATACCACGACTAACAGAACCAAGAACCTTCGCGAACTGTGGGAGATGTGCGAGCTGTGGGAGATGTAATATGAGACTCACAGCCCCCACAGCCCCCACAGCCCTACACAACTCTCTGCGCCTCTGCGTTTGCTACCTGGCCCTGGTCGTCGGTCTCCGGTCGTCGGTCTAGCTCACGCTTTTCGTTTCACCACATGGGCGTGCTCCTCAAACTCTAACACGGCAACCAGGCTGCTGCCACACAAGGGGCAGATTGGCTCGGCGGCGGCGATTGTGAAACTCTGCCAGCCCGCTGGTGGGGCCACATACCAGAGATCGGGGATAACTTCGTCGCGTTGGACACACCAGGGCCTCCCCTTACATGTGTCGTTGATGCATGCATATGTCTCCCAGGCCATCACATTAATCCTTTGTTGAAGTGGTTTATCATGGTGTTGACGAGCGGCACAACCCTCTGGTGTACCGCTCTGGTTGCTCACTTCACTAAACGTAAAGCAAGGGCTATGCCGAAGCACCAGTATGATGCCCACCCTCTCGCCGCTTGCTTCTGGCACGTTCAGGCGTCGTGATGCAGCTATTCTACCGACAGCAACAGCCGTTAGCATCAGCAAAATACCGCATGCAGGCTACGCACTATGGGGGAAGCACAGCTAAGGAAATTTCGTAGATGCCGCTGCCGTCATAGACTCACACCTGGATTTGCATGGCGCTGCCGCTTTCGTAGCGGCGCAGGCCACGGTAGAAGGCCAGCAGCGCCAGGGCCAGAAAGAGCGCAGCGCCCCCGGCCAGCAGCAGCAGGTTCGGCCAGCTAAATGCCTGGGTAAAGGCCACCGGCACCGAGCCAAGGAACGCCGCCGGGATGAGCATAAACAGCAGCAGCCGGGCGTTGCCATCAAACAGGGCCAGCGGATACATGGCAAAGGTGAGCATGGCATTCACCGCCTGCCCGCTGAGCTGCGAGGCATTACCAATGGTGAAGGCCAGGCTCTGCACCAGCACCAGAAAAGCCAGCAGCACCGTGCCGCCGCAAACTAGCCCCACCAGAAAGCGGGCCAGCGCGTCTGGCGAATGCCAGCTGACGAGCAGGAATGTGACCAGGCCATAGCTGAAATCGCCCAGCCCGCTGGCGATGCTGCGGCTGGCCAGCACATGGAGCAACACCGGGCGCGGCAGGGCCAGGTAATAGTCCAGTTTCCCACCCGCGATAATGTCGGCCAGGGTCAGCACATTGCCAAACAGGTAGACCGCCAGGCCAAAGCTGGCCGCGACGGTGCTGAAGAGCAACACCATGTCGTTGAGGTTCCAGCCCCGCACCTCCTGAAAGCGGTCGAAGAACAGGATCCAGAAGGTGAAGTAGGCCGCGTTGTTGAGGATCATGCCAACGACCTGGCTGAGAAACGCGGCCCGATATTCCATCGCCGCTTGCAGGTTGGCCTTCCACAGGGCCAGCAGAAAGCGTAATTCCCGTTGCATACCGCACCTATTTCGACAAAATTAACAAGATTCCACCCAAAGGCCTTTGTGTTTTTTTGACAGGATTAACAGGATTAACAAGATTGTCTCAAGGCGATTTGCCTTGTCTCAACAGCATTGACGAGGTACAAAGGATTGTTGCGTGTTGTCGTATGAATATCATTTGATAAAACAATCCTGTAAATCCTGTAAATCCTGTCCATATTTTTTTGGCACCTACCCACCGTTGATGTTGATGCGGGCGACGCCCTGCCGGTAGACCAGCGCCAGCAGCACGGCCAGAGCCGCCAGCCAGCCTAGTTGGGCGAGCAGCAGCGTGGCAAAACGGAGCAAATCTGGCTCCACAAATAGGCGGGCCGGGCCGTAGATCGCCGCCGCAAAGGGCGTGGCCTTGGCAATCGCCTGAAGCCAGCCGGGAAAGAAATCCAGCGGAATCAGCAGGCCACCGAGCAGAAAGAGCAGTTTGCTGTAAATCCACTCAAAGGCAGCCACGTCTTCCGTCACAAAAGCCAGCAGGCCAATAAACGCCGTAATACAGAA
>JALONX010000628.1 GCA_025454695.1 Chloroflexaceae bacterium | reverse complement strand
CAAGCAAATCAGCCTGGTGCCAGCTCGCCCCGCCGTTGGCGCTCAGCTCCACCGTGGCCACGCCGCCGTTGGGCGACCAGGCAAAGCCCCGCACCTCGTGTGTCTCTGCTGCGAGCGTTGCCCCAGAGCCAATGTTTGTAATCAGTGATTTCACCTGCATCTGGCGGGCTTTGCCGTAGGGCTGGCCCTGCTCGTCGTACAACACATAGCTCACCTGGTTGTACTCGCTGTTCGACTCACGATCCAGCACCTGCATGCGGCTGATCCACTTCACCCAGTTGATGCCGCCCCAGCCCGGCACCACCAGCCGCACCGGCCCGCCGTGGGCTGGCGGCAGGGGTGCGCCGTTCATTGCATAGGCCAGAATCGCGTCGTCAAGCAGTTTGCTGATTTCAACCCCACGGGCGAAGGGGGTGCCGCCGTCGCTCCAACATTCGGCCTGCACCGCGCCGGGCTGCACCCCGGCCCGCTCCAGCAGCAGACTCACGGGCACCCCTTCCCACGCAGCACAGCCAATCGCGCCGTTGAGCCAGGGGGTGCCCTCGGCGACCTTGCCTGCGCTCAAGGCGGGGTCGGCGAAGCGACTGCGCCCGTTGCCGGTACACTCCAACACCGCCATGTAGCTGGTGCTGGGCAGCTGGCGCAGTTCATCATAGGTGATACTCAACGGCTGCGTAACCAGCCCGTCGAGTGTGAGCCGCCAGTCGCTGGGGGCAATGTGGGGCATGGGGTGGTTGTTGCGCATAAAAAAGCGCGACTCCGGCGTGACCACATGTTCCAGCAGCTCCAACGGTATTTCCGTATTGGGCGGCTCGGTTGTATGAACCAGCATGCTGGCGTGTTTTTGAAATGTGCGAAGGATAGCCGCCCGTTCATCCTGAATAGTCATATTTTGATTCCTGAAATTTGAAAGCAATCTCTGATCGGTGTATACTTCCCACCAGAGGCACGCGATTGCATGCATGTACAACCCGACCAAAAGGTGTGTTTCTTGTTGGCTACAACTGTACTACCGTCATGCATACGGTGACGGTATATTCTACCAGGAGTTGCCCGATTTGATGGTTGACACGGGTGAACATATTGCGCAGGCCAGGCTAAACACCTACGCTGACATGGTAGCCGAACACGAATTGTACAATGCAAACAACTTCAATTGATCAACATGTGCAGAGCGACGTGCAGGCATTGCAGCGGCGGGTAGCCGAGCTTGAGGCGCAGGTGGCCCGCCAGCAACAGGAACTAGCCCAGCGAACCAGCGAGGAACGGCTCCGCTTTATTCTCGAAAGTAGTGACGATGGCCTGTGGGACTGGAATGTTGCGTCCGGCGAGCAGTTCACCTCGCCCAACTGGTCGCGCATGCTCGGCTACGAACCAGGCGAATTACACCCTAGCGTGAATACGTGGCTCCAGTTGTGCCACCCCGATGATCTGGCGGAAGCCCACCGCCGTATGGAGATCCATTTTGCCGGGGCAACGCCCGTTTATGAACATGAACACCGCCTGCGCCACAAAAGCGGGCGCAGGGTGTGGGTGTTGGGCCGCGCCAAAGTGGTGCAGCGCGACGAGCAGGGCACGCCGCTACGGGTGGTGGGCACTAATGTAGATATTAGCGCTCGCAAAGCGGTTGAACTCCAGATCTACCAACTCACGGCTGACCTGGAGGCCCGCGTGCGCGAACGCACCCTGGCTCTGGAACAGGCTAACCTGGCCTTGCAGGCGAGCCAGAAATACCTGCAACACATCGCCGATCTTTCGCCAGTGGTTATTTATGTGCTCGATCTCGTTGAGCAGCGTACTATCTATGTGAACCGTGAAGTCGGTGAGGCATTAGGGTATACGCCAGCTGATATTCAGGGCATGGGGCCAAACTTCCTGTCCCGCATGGTGCATCCCGATGACCAGGCAAGGGCAGCGGATCGTGTTGCACACCTGGTGAGTCTGGGTGAAGGCAGATATGCTGAATGGGAATACCGCATGGGCCACGCCGATGGCTCATGGCACTGGTTCTATGGGCGCGAAACCATTTTTGCCCGTGATAACCAGGGCGAACCGACCCAGGTGCTGGGCATTGCCTATGATATTGATGACCGCAAACAGTCGGAACTGGCCCTGCGCGAAAGCGAAGCTCGCCTGCAACTGGTGCTACAACACATGCCAGTGATGCTGAACGCCGTTGGCCCGGACGGCACTTTTCTCGCCTGGAATGCCGAATGTGAACGGGTGACTGGCTACAGTGCCGAAACGATTCTCAACCATCCCAATGCGGTGGAACTGCTCTACCCTGATGTAGACTATCGCACTGCTATGGTGGCAGAATGGAGCGTGCGTGGTGGCTCCTTCCGTGATTGGGAACTGCAATTGACCGCCAGCGACGGTTCTTCCCGGTTGGTCTCCTGGTCGAACCTGGCCGACGCCGTGCCGATTCCGGGGTGGGTGAGCTGGGCTGTTGGGGTGGATGTCACCGCACGCAAGCGCATGGAAGATGCGTTACGTGATAGCCAGCACTTTCTTGAGCGTATTACCCAGCAGACCCCGGCGATGATCTATGTGTTTGACCTGGAGCAGGGGCGCAATATCTACGCGAATCGTCAGATGGGCCAGATTCTGGGCTATTCACATGAAGAAGCCCAACAATTTTCGACAGCGCAGATAGCCGAATTTATGCATCCCGATGATGCCGCACGGATTCCTGATAATTTTGCCCGCATTCTGGCCCTGGCCGATGGCGAAGTGTTTGAGGTTGAGTATCGCGTGCGTGATGCCCACGGGCAGTGGCGCTGGTTTTTTGGCCGCGACTCGGTCTTTGCCCGTGATGCCGAAGGCCGGGTGAACCAGTTTCTTGGGACGATCATTGACATAACCGAACGAAAAGAAGCCGAAGCCGAACGGGCCAGACAAACACGCCTGGCGCTGCTGCGGGCTGAGGTGAATGAAGCGATTAACCGCAGCGAGCCGTTGCCAGCAGTGTTGCACGCCTGCGCCGAGGCGGTGGTGCAGCACCTGGATGCCGCCTTTGCCCGCATCTGGCTGCTGCATGGCAAAATGCTGAACCTGGTGGCCAGCGCCGGGTGCTACACCCACCTGGACGGTGCCCACAGCTGCATTGCCCTGGGCCAATTTAAGATTGGCCGCATTGCCCAGCGTGGCCAGCCCCACTATACCAACGATGTGCTGCACGACCGCGAAATTGGCGACAAGGACTGGGCACAACAGGAAGGCATGGTGGCGTTTGCAGGTTACCCGCTGCTGGTGGGCGAACGGGTGATTGGCGTGCTGGCCCTGTTTGCGCGCCAGCAGTTGCCGCCGACCACGCTCGACTCACTGGCCTCGGTCTGCGTGGTGATTGCCCAGGGCCTGGAACGGCTGCGCACCGAAACGGCCCTGCGCGAGCGCGAACAGCAGATCAGCCAGTTGAACGAGGAGTTGGAAGAGCGGGTACGTTTGCGCACAGCGGCGCTGCAAGTGGCTAACAAAGAGCTGGAAAGTTTTAGCTACTCCGTTTCGCACGATTTGCGGGCACCGCTGCGGGCGATTGATGGCTTCAGCCGGGCCATGCTGGAAGATTATGGTGCTCAGCTGGACTCACAGGGACAGCACTACCTCCAGCGCATCTGTGCAGGCACCGGGCGCATGGGCCAGTTGATTGACGATCTGCTGAACCTGGCCCGTGTTTCGCGGGCTGACATGCGCAATAACGAGGTGAACCTGAGCCAGCTTGCGGGCCAGGTGTGTGTCGAGCTACAGCAGCAGCACCCAGGCCGCCATGTGGAGGTGGAGATTATGCCCAACATGGTGGCACGGGGCGACGAATATCTACTGCGGCTGGTGCTGGAAAACCTGCTCTCGAACGCCTGGAAGTTTACCTCGCACCACCCCCAGGCGCGCATCAGCTTCACCGCTCACGAACATGACAAGGGGCTGGTGTATACCGTGCGCGACGACGGCGCGGGCTTTGACATGGCCTATGCCGACAAGCTGTTTGGGGCTTTCCAGCGGCTCCACTCGCTCCATCAGTTTCCGGGCACCGGCATTGGCCTGGCCACAGTGCAGCGCATCATCCACCGCCACGGCGGGCGCATCTGGGCCGAGGGCGCGGTTGAACAGGGAGCAATATTCTCGTTTACCCTGCCCAGACTGGGGAGCGCTGAACGATGAATGACGAATGGTGAATGATGAGTCTGTGTGCAGCATGAGCGGTTCTCGGTTCTTCAACATGGGGTTTTTGCAAAAAAGGAGTATTTATGGATGTGATATATTTCTCTTTTAATTCTAAAAATGTCAAATTATCTTCTCTATGACGACTATTAGAAAAGCGATATGG
>JALONX010000627.1 GCA_025454695.1 Chloroflexaceae bacterium | reverse complement strand
GGGTCGTCGGCTACCCAGCAGGGGCACGGCGCAAAACACGAACATGTTTCGAGAATCCGCCCTTCGAGAAAGTAGGTCTCAGCCATTGAGCAACCTCCTCACGCTGCAAAAGATATTTTGGAGATATGAATATGATAACGCAGAATGAAATTTACGTCAATCAGCCCTACCCCAGCTTCAGCGCCGGGTTCACATCCAGCTCCCAGCCGCTCTGCACGCCTGCGTCGAAGCGGTAGAAGGCAGCAGCGGCCACCATGGCGGCATTGTCGGTGCAGAGGCTGATGGGCGGAAAGCGCACCGGCACCGTGGCCCGCCGCGCCAGTTCGGCCCGTAGGCGCGTGTTGGCGGCCACACCGCCCGCCAGCAAAATGGCGTTGGCCCCAAATTTCTGGGCTGCATCAACTGTTTTGGTCACCAGCACATCCACCACCGACTCCTGAAAGGCATAGGCCATCTGCCCGACGAACTGGGGCGTGACACTGCTAGCCTGGGCTTTGGCCGCCGGGGGCTGTGGGGCGGCAGGCGGCGCGGCGGGCGGCGGACGGCGCTCGCGCTCGTTGGCGGCGCGTTTGGGGGCCACCTTCGCTTCAAGCTCCTGCCGTTCCTGCACCTTGTGTAGCACCGCCGTTTTCAGGCCGCTAAACGAAAAATCGTAACTATCGCGCAGCCAGGCCCGTGGCAGCACCCCTGCGCCTTGCACACCCTCCGCCGCCTGCTGAATGGCCGGGCCGCCGGGGTAGCCCAGGCCCAGAATGCGGGCTACCTTGTCGAATGCTTCGCCGACCGCGTCGTCACGAGTCTGGCCAAGCAACTGGTAGTCGCCGTGGTTCCGCACTAGCGCCAGCAGCGTATGCCCGCCCGACACTACCAGCGCCACCAGTGGAAACGTGAGCGGAGCCTGCCCACTACCAACTGCATGCTGCGCACTGGAATCCAGCCAGTTGGCGTAGATATGGGCTTCCAGATGGTTTACGCCCACAAAGGGCAGCCCACGCTGGAAGGCCATTGCCTTTGCGGCGTTCAGCCCCGTCAGCAGTGCCCCACTGAGTCCCGGCCCGCTGGTGGCGGCAATTGCATGCACGTCGTTCCAACCGCCGGGCAGCACCGCCAGCGCCTCGCGCACCACCGGCACCAGGCTCAACATGTGCTGGCGCGACGCCACCTCCGGCACCACACCCCCGTAGCGGCGATGTTCATCCAGCTGCGAAGCGACGATATTGGACAGCACCGTGCGCCCGCCCCGCACCACCGCCGCCGCCGTCTCATCGCACGAGGTTTCCAGCGCCAGAATGGTGAAATCCGCCGGAATAGTTTGTGAGTCGGATCGTTCTTGTATCATATAAGTAAAAACTGACACAATTTACTGTTCACCCCGCAGACGCTCCAATTCTGCTCGCAGGCGGGCAACTTCGGCTTCTGCCGCCTGGCGGGCCTCGGCTTCGGCGCGGCGGGCCTCGGCTTCGGCGCGGCGGGCCTCGGCTTCGGCTTGAGCCTGGCGTTCGGCGGCGCGAGCCTGGCGTTCGGCGGCGCGGCGGGCTTCGGCAACTTCGTAGGGTTTCAGCAGTCGCTCGCCGGTGGCGGCATCAACAAAGCGCAGGCCTGCTGCTTCATGCCGCAAGTGCAAGCCCAATTCCAGGCTGGGCAAGTCGCCGTTTTCCAACGGCGCAATGGGCAGATACACACCACCCACCAGCCGGTAGCCCCGCAATGGTGGCTGAAGATATTCGCCAAACGGGTCAAAGAGAAAATACTCGTTGACACCGAGGCGGGCATAGGTTGGCAGCTTGTCCTTTTCATCCTGGCGACGGGTACTCTTGGAGGTCATTTCCAACGCGACACATGGCGAATGACCTTCTTTCCACAAAAAGTAGCTGCGCCGCCGCCGTTTATCAACCCCGCGCACCACAAACACATCCGGGCATACATTTTTTTCCCGTTTGCCCTTCTCATAATAGATAAACATGTTGCCATTGACATACACATCCGCCTGGGCACGAAAAAAATCCTTTAACACCTCAATTGCATCGCTGATCTCCTGGCGATGGGTTTCTGTTTCGCCCATGGGTTTGCCATCCGAGTCTGGGTAGATGATGCGTCGTCGTGGCCCTGGTTCAATTACTGTCGTCATCATCGCCTCCGTCTGCTGCTACAAGTCTATTGTAGCATAGCGTTGCCGTTGTAGCCCGATGATGAACCACACAGACACAGAGGATACACAGCCCTGGTGTTCATACATCGCCCACACTTCCATTACTTCCGTGTATACTGTAGCTTCATCGCATCACTTTGGCCCTTCATTCTTCATCATTTATACTTCATCAATAAGGACGTTTATGCCGCGCCGACCCGCCGTTGAAACCGAGGCTACGCCGAGCTTTTACAGCAACGACATTCTCACAGCCCTTGGCCTGAGTCCCAATGAAACCTACATCGCCGTTGCCGACCTGTGCGCCCGCCTGGGCCTGAACCGCGCCGCCCAGGAGAAGCGGGTGCGCAGCAACGGGTTGCTCGCCAGCCACGCCCGCACCATGCTGGTAGACACCGATGAAGGCGAGCTGCGTGCGCTCTGCCTGCCGATAGAAGCGCTGCCCTTCTGGCTCGCCACCCTGGATGCCAGCAGCGTGCGCGAGGAGCTACGCCCGAAGCTCGACCTGTTTCAGCGCGAGTGCGCCTCGCTGCTGTGGCAATCGTTTCGGCCCCAGGGCTATGGCGCGGGCGACGCCCTGTTGCCGCCGCGCCACGAGCAGAACGCCGCCGAGCAAGCCTACGTCAGCGCCACCGGCATGGCCACGCTGGCCCGCCACCAGATGCTGATTGAGCGGCAGCTAGCCAATGCCCAGGCCCGCCGCGAAGGCCAGGGTGCCGACCCCTGGGACACCGGCCCCGCCATTGATGACCCCTCGGCGGCGCGGCTGGCCCAGACGGTGCGGCGCGTGGCCACCACCCTTTCCGAGCGCACCAGACGCAACGAATATGGCGGCATCTACAGCGGCCTCTACCGCCAGTTCGGCATTGCGTCCTACCGCCGCATGCCGGTGGGCCGGCTCACCGAGGCGCTGGAATGGCTGGAACGCTGGCACGGCGACATGCTGGGCATCCCCGAGCCGCCGCCGGATATTTGATAGAAGAACTGCGTACTACGAACTGCGTACTGCGTACTACAAATTCGCCGACAGATTGCGGGCCACGTTTCACACAGCACCTTGCACTGCTATGACGCTTACGACTTCAGCTACAGCGCCTGCAATTCAACTCCACCACGTGAGCAAGGCCTTTGGGGCGGTGCGTGCGGTTGAGGGCGTGAGTCTGAGTCTGCCACGAGGCCAATTTTTGGCGCTGCTGGGGCCAAGCGGCTGCGGCAAAACCACACTGCTGCGGCTGATTGCCGGGTTTGAAGCGCCCGACGAGGGCAGCCTGCATGTGGCGGGGCGCATAGTGGCCGGGCCAGGCGTGGCGGTGCCGCCCGAACAGCGCCGGGTGGGCATGGTGTTTCAAGATTACGCCCTGTTCCCCCACCTGAGCGTGGCCCAGAATGTGGCCTATGGCCTGCCTCGCAGCGCCGAACGGGGCCAGCGGGTGGAAACACTGCTGGAACTGGTGGGCCTGGCGGGGTTGGGCAAACGCATGCCCCACGAACTTTCTGGCGGGCAGCAGCAGCGGGTGGCCCTGGCCCGGGCGCTGGCCCCCCAGCCCGCCGTGCTGCTGCTCGACGAGCCGTTTTCCAACCTGGATGCAGGTCTACGCCAGGCAGTGCGAGCCGAGGTGCGGGCGATTCTGCAGCAGGCGGGGGCCACGGTGCTGTTTGTAACCCACGAGCAGGAGGAGGCCCTGAGCCTGGCCGACGCGGTGGGGGTGATGCTGGCGGGGCGACTGGAGCAATTGGGCAGCCCCCGTGAGATCTACCAGCGGCCCACCAGCCGGGCAGTGGCAACGTTTGTAGGCAGCGCCAACCTACTGCCGGGCACAGCCGAGGGCAGCAGCGTGACATGCGCCCTGGGGCAACTGCCGCTGACCCGCCCGGCCCACGGGGCGGTGGAAGTGCTGGTTCGCCCGGAGCAACTCCTGCTGGAAGAGCAGGCCGACGGCCCCCATCACATCGGCAGCGTGGCATTTCTGGGCGCAGAGCAACTGGTGGAGGTGGGACTCACGAGCGGAGCAACACTGCTGGCCCGGCTCCCCTCGTGGGTCGAAATCACACCAGGCCAGCCCGTGCAGGTCAAGGTTCTAGGGGAAGTGGTTGCGTTTCCTGAGTCCGAACAAGGGACATCAAGGAAATGATGAAATTACCGCACAAGGGGCATAAAGGAAATGATGAAATTACCGCT
>JALONX010000626.1 GCA_025454695.1 Chloroflexaceae bacterium | reverse complement strand
TGTGATTGCTTGCGCAGTCACGCAGCAGGCGGCGGCCCCAACCAAGCCAACCACAGGCTCTCAACAGGATGCAGGAGGTGGTCATGACAAAGGAGGTGACGAAGGAGGTGGCAATGCTCACGAAGAGCCCAACACCACGCCATCACAGTCGGCCGCAACAGGCGCAAATGTTGCGGCGGGGAGCAGCAAGATGGACCCACGCGCTGCGGCAGTGCGTGCAAGCGATGGTGACTACGGCTTCTTGGACGCAGCGGGGGAGTCGGCGGCGGCGGCGTTGCTGCAGCTGGCAGCTGCTTCCTACCCTTCCACAGCCATGACCGCCAGACAGGTGATTTCACTCATCCGCGCTCTTTCCCCAGGGAAGTCCCCTATCCATGATCGTGCGGTTAGCAACGCAGCGGAGGCGGAAAACGGTGTAGGGCCTGTAGCAGGCGGCAAGTCGCATCCAAGCACACCCATTCGGACTGCAATCGCACCAGAAACACAGCTTCGAGTGTTGTGCGCGGTGCTAGCGGTGTTGGGGCCTGATTGTGGCCCTCTTTCTCATAGCCTTGAGCATTCGCAATCGCTCCACGCTCGACAACCAGGCCCTCACGCAAAATTTTGTTGCTCAACCCACCCCCGAGCTTGGCCTCCCCAATGTGCCGCTGCCTCAACTCGACTTTAGCCAACTCCCGGCTGGTGTGCAGCAGCTAAGCCGCGAGGTGCAACAACGGTTAGGCCAGGGCCAGAGCGTGCCAGCCCTCACCCCGGTGGCCCAGGGCCAGCGCCTACGGGTGGAAGTGCGCGAAGTGCGCCGCACCGACCAGGGTGTGCAGGTGCGGGGGCAGGTCACCAACATCAGCCAGAGCAATGTGGAAGTGCCGGTCAGTGCCTTTGAACTGCGCGACGACCGCGGAACCGTGTATGTGCCAGGCGGCGGCGCAAAGGCCTCGCTCGGCCCCGGTGCCAGCACGCCGCTCGATCTCACCGTTCCTGCCCCGGCGGGCAGCGGCCTGCTCCTCACCATGCGCTTCCCCCCCGACCCGCCGGTGGAGCAGGTGCTGGTGGTGGCCGACCCGAACGCTGCACGCTGAACGTCGTTTGTGTAGCTCTCGCAAAGGCGCAAAGCCGCAAAGAAGTTTCAGATGCATATTGATGTGTTAACCCTTAGCCAGCTTTGCGCCTTTGCGCGACACATTTTAACGAGACAAGGGTTGGCAGGATATGTTTTGTGGGAGTACGTAGCGCGGACTTATGAGTTTTAAGGAATACATCGGGTATACGCGCATGCCGTAGCCCTCAAGGGCGCGGCTCTCATGTGCGAAGCCCGCCAACGCGGGCTATACCGGATGTAATTTTTAATCTTCATTAGTCCGCGTTGTGGTATAAAAACACCGAAAACGGACTAAAGTCCGCACTATCTTACTACCTTCGCTGTACTGCCAATTACGGATTACGCAGTACGCAGTACGCAGTACTCAATTCATGTCACTTACTCAACGAATCGCCTCCATCCACCAGCGCATCGCCGCCGCTGCCCACCGCACCGGGCGCAGCCCCACCGAGGTGACGCTGATCGCCGTGACCAAAACTCACCCGCCCGAGCTGATCCGCGAGGCGCAGGCGGCGGGCGTGCTTCACATGGGCGAGAACCGGGTGCAGGAACTGGAACGCAAGGTGGAAGCCCTGGCCGACCTGCGCCCTCAAATCACATGGCACCTGATTGGCCATGTGCAGCGCAACAAAGCCCGTCGCGCCCTTGAACTGGCCGACCTCATGCACTCGGTAGATAGCGTTCGACTCGCTGAGACCTTGAGTCGCATCGTTGGAGAGAACCAGACCGAAGACCGGAAACCGGAGACTGAGGCCGGGAGACCGGAGACCAGAGACCCTTCGACTGCGCGGTTCGTGAGCTTGTCGAACGGCAGGGCAGGCCGGAGACCGGAAATCCCAATGCCTGTACTGTTACAAGTTAACGTGAGCGGCGAGGCCAGCAAAGAAGGCTTTGATCTGCCAGGAGGGGTAGCGAACGAAGCGGGGCTAGCCACATTTCTGGCCGAGGTAGAACATATTCTGGCACAGCCGGGGCTGGCGGTGCAGGGCCTCATGACTATCGCGCCCTACCACCCCGACCCGGAGCAGGCCAGACCTACCTTCCGGGCCTTGCGTGAATTGCGCGACCGGCTGGCCCAACACTTCCCCCAGGTCAGCTGGCACCAGCTCTCCATGGGCATGAGTGACGATTTTGAGGTGGCGATTGAGGAAGGGGCCACCCTGGTGCGGGTGGGCCGGGCCGTCTTCGGCGAACGAACGTGAGTCCAATTTAACGCAGAGGCGCAGAGCAGTTGTGGGGCTGTGGGGGTTGTGAGGGTGTGGGCGATGTACAGACCACTCGTAACCTGTAACTTGTAACCCATAACTCTCAATTCTCAACCCTCAATTCTCAACTCTCCGCCGCGCTTGCACCAGCACGGTGAGGTAGAGAATCAGGCCAAAGGTCAAGAAGTTGAACTGACGCATGTCCAGTGCCACCAGCCAGGCCCAGCCCTGCTCGCGGCCCAGGTTTTCCAGCCAGCGCCCGGCCAGCGGGATACACAGCCGGTCGTAGCCACCCACCAGCAGCGCCCCCACAATCGCCCCCGGCACACTGCCCGCCCCGCCAATCACCACCATCGCCAGCACCATGGCCGAAAGCTGAAACTCAGCCTGGTTTGGATCAACATAGCTAAATGTGCTGGCAAACAGCGCCCCGGCCCCACCAGCCACCGCTGCACCCAGCACAAATGCCAGCACTTTGGTGCGCAGCGCCGGAATGCCACAGCTCACCGCCGCCAGCTCATCCATGTTCAGGGCCGACCAGGCTCGGCCCAGCCGTGAACTGGATAACCGCATGGCGGCAAAGGCCACCAGCAGTAGCAACCCACATGCCAGGTAGTAGCGCTCAACCACCGAACCCAGGCTGTAGCCCAGAAACTGCGGCGGCGGCAGCCCGGCGATGCCCCGCGCCCCACTCGTCCACCCGTCAAGGTTCAGGGCCGCCCGCGGGATCATCTGCCCAAAGGCCAGCGTGGTAATCGCCAGATACTCGCCCCGTAGCCGCAACGTTAGCGCGCCATTCACCAGGCCAAACAGCGCAGTCACACCCGCGCTCAGCAACAGCACCACCAGAAACTGGTTACTGCCAGGGATTGCCGTATGCAACGGCGAACCGGGCAACAGCAGCAGCCCGGTGGTGTAGGAGCCAATCGCAAAAAAGGCGGCATAACCCAGGTCGAGCAGGCCCGCAAAGCCGAGTACCAGGTTCAAACCCAGGGCCAGCAGCGCCAGCACCACAATCCCGGTCATCACCGTCTGCTGCTGCCAGCCCAGGCCCACGTCGAGAAATGGGTAGAGTAGTAGCACCACCACCAGGCCGCCCATCAGCCATGTGCTGGCCCGCCCGCTGCGTAGCCCGCCGGGCACCAGAGTCCCTGCACCCGGTGCTTCGGTGCCGCTGCTGCCTTCGCTATTGGCCAGGCCCTGGGGTCGCAGAAACAGCAGCAGCATCAGCAGGGCCATCATCAGCACGGGCGTCCATTGAGCTGCCAAAAAGAAGTCGCTTAGTGCCGCCACCATGCCCAGCAGCAAGCCGCTAAGCAGCGCCCCACGGGGGTTACCAATGCCGCCAAGCACCGCAGCCGTAAAGGCAATGAGTCCACTCTGCACGCCATAGAGCGTGTATGGCCCGCCGTAGTAGAGGCTGTAGATAAACGCGGCTGCCCCGGCGAGCGACCCGCTTAGCCCAAAGGCCAGCCGTATCACACCGGTCTCGTTGACACCGCACAAGCGGGCCATGTCGCTATCCTGGGCGCAGGCCCGCAGCGCCCGCCCCGTGCGCGTCGCGCTGAGATACCAGTGAACCAGCAGCGTCAGCCCCACCGCCAGCAGCAGCACCAGCAGCTCGCGCAAGTTGTAGATCGCGTGAAACGGCAGGCGCAACGAAGCGAGCAGGTTCACATCTGGCAGCAGGTCGGGCAGCAGCATGCGGGGAAATTCCGGTATCCCTGGCACGCTGCGGTGTTCACCCCGAATGTAGATATTGGTGACATAGCGCAGTTGCAATGCCAGCTGGTAGAGCATAAACGAGATGCCGATGGTCGCAATCAGCGGTGCAATCGCTGAGCGGCCACGGAATGGACGAAACGCCAATCGCTCCACGGCCACGTTCAAGCCGGTGCCAAAACCTACGCCCACCGCCAGGGCCAGCAACAACCCGCCCAGCAGCAGTAGTGGCGAACTCGCGCTGGTAAGGCCAAACTGCGTCACCGTAAAGCTGATGGCCACCGTGCAGAGTGCAAACATGTC
>JALONX010000625.1 GCA_025454695.1 Chloroflexaceae bacterium | reverse complement strand
CCCCCATCCGTCAATCGTCAATCCGCCTGCCCTGCCTGCCCTGCCGTTCGTCAAGCTCACGAACCGCGAAGCCGAAGGGAGCTTGTCGAAGAGTCAATCGTCAATCGCCCGTCCCCGGTCTCCGGTCTCCGATCTCCAGTTCGATCATAGCAAGAACCGTGGACTTGTCAATATTGGACAAGTCCACCTTTTGGCGTATTTTTAGGCATAGACGCGAAACGTGAAGCGTGAAACGTGATTCTCTGGCACGTTTCACGCTTCACGTTTCAAAACCTCAACCCGTTTCAAAACAATACGCTACAACCGCTGAAGCTCCACCCCGTCAACCCGAACCGCCGGGCCATGTTCGGGCACCAGGCGCATGTCGGTGGAGCCGGGGGGCAGTGGCCCGGCCTGAAAACTGCCCAGTTCGTCGAGGCTAGCGCTGGCGACGAGGTGGTTGCTCTGGCGCAGCTCAACCAGCGCCCCTTCCCAGCGCTCCTGGTCGTCGTCGGCAATCAGCGTGCCGTTGACCAGCAGCTGTTTGTTGGGCGCGGGCTGCACATCGAGAAAGATGGTGAGGCCATCGGCGCGGGCCTCAATCGTGGTGTCATCGGCACCGCGCAGGGCCATGGCCGGGCCACGGGGCATAATTTGGGCAATCAGGTCGCGAAGGCGGGGGCGGCGCGGCGGGGCAGCGGGGCGGGCCACCGGCACCACTCGTTGGATCGGCTCGCGCTCGGCTATGAAGAGCCGCAACTCTTCGAGTTCAGCCTGGCAAAGGGCGCATGTTTCTAAATGCCGCTGGATCGTCCGCTCTGCATCGGATTGCAAAAGGCCCACATGATAATCGCCCAGGCGTTGGGCTGGCGGGCAGTCCCAGCGGGCCAGCTGCCGGGAGAGTTGCCCTTCGGCCTGGCGAGTGTGGGCCAGCCGGGCGGCGCAGGCCGGGCAGCGGGCCAGGTGTGCCAGGGTCGCTGGCTCGGCGCTGCCATCAAGGGCCGCAGATATGTCGTCGTCAGTTAGCGCAGGCGGAGTGCTGCATTCCATAGAAACCTCAATTGTTCAGGATGTTGTAGTCGTCTCACCTACCTGAATGCAGCCCGGCGGGAAATATCACACGAGTTAAGGGTTAAGGGTTAAGGGTTAAGGGTTATGCAGTACGCAGCCGTGTCACTGTGTCACCATATTGCTCCGGTCGTCGGTCGTCGGTCGTCGGTCACCGTGTCACGTTTCTCCTCCCAGCATCCGCTGCAACTCGGCATCGTTGCGCAGCACGCGGCGTATGCGGTAGACCGCCAGTGTCACCTCACGCTCGTCGCGCCACGTGCCGGGGTAGAGCGTCACAATCTGGCGCGGCTTTAAGTCCTGGGCGAAGACGTAGCGGGCTAGCCTGCGATCCTGTTCATCGGGCAGCAGCTGCATGATGCGATCCCAGAGTTCCTGCGCACTGGCAGTAGCCTCCAGGTCGGGTGTGGTTTCTGGCTCGTTCGTTTCGTCCAGTGGTTCAGCCATGCCTGGGTTCTGGTCGCGCAGATACTGGGCGATCTCGGTGTGGACGCAGAGCTTGAGGTAGGCAAGGGCCTGGGCCAGGGTGGGAAAACGGCTGAACTTTTCGCCCCGTAGTGCAAAATAGAACTTGGCCAGGGCAGCGCGAGCGAAAAAATCAGCCTCCTCGCCCGTGTGCCCAAAGCGGCTATGGCTGTAGACCCAGCTCACCACCATGCGCTCGTAAACCTGGTAGACCCTGGTGAAAGCCTCGCTCACACCATCGGCCAGGGCACGCCGCAGCAGCTCAAAACAGAACTGGGTGTCGTTGAGTTGGCGGCGGGTGAACTTCTCGGTCTCCTCGGCACAGCGCTGGGCCAGGGATTCGAGGGGCAGGCTGGCGGCGAGACTCACGGGAGGCTCCTCAATCAGTTCGCGCAGAAAGCTTGACATCGGATTTATACTCAGTAGTGTACTATACCCTGTCAACTCAAACGCATACCAAACTCGAAATTGGTGCGGTCGGCGCGTTCATGCTTGTGAATGCGTCGTTTCCCTATTTCATCCGCGAAGAACGTGAAAGAGCGCGAAGTCTTCGCTCTTCAAAATCTAAATGTCGAGTGCGTGAAACGTGAAACGTGAAACGTAATGCGTAATCCGCCAATCGGCACTCGTAACTCGTAACTCGACCCTCGTAACTCGTAACTCGTAACTCGACACTCGTAGCTCGCCATGCTTGGTTTCCTCCAACAACGTGAATTGCCCGTTCTCGACATTGAGGCCCTGGTGGGGCGGCTGCTGAGCGAGCCGACGGCGCTTGATGCCTTGCCCTCGCCCCTGCCGGACGAGCTGGCCGAAGCGCTGGTGGAGCGCCTCAAGGCCGAGGCCGACCGTCACTGGTACATCAACGCCAACCACTCGCTGGTGTTCGCCAACGCCATTGTGGGCATTGGCGAGGCCCGCCGCGACCAGCACCAGACGGCCCTGGGCCTGATGGCCCGTGGCGATGCGCTGAAGTACCTGGGCAACCTGCGGGAAGCCTGGGACACGCTGGAGGAGGCGGGCCGCATGTTCCAGGCCGCAGGCGACGAGGTGGGCTGGGCACGCACACGCATCGGGCGGCTGGTGTTGTGTGTGGATTTAGATGCCGTTGATGAAGCGACGCGAGATGCTGAACGCGCAAGGATTATTTTTCACCGCCACCGTGCTAACGATAAATTGCTCCGACTTTGTATCAATATAGGAGCTGTCTGTAATTCTATAGGCGACCAGCAGAAAGCACTAGAGATATACACGAATGCTCTAGATATTGCTCAGTTACTGGGAGACGATGGACAAATCTTTCTAGGTATTATCTATACCAATATTGGTAATGCATATGCTTGCCGAGGTGAATTAAAACAAGCACTGTATTATCACGAACAAGCTCGTGCCTGGTGTGAGCAACGCAATGCCTTAAGCGGTGTAGCATTAGCCGATGTGAACATTGCCCATATTGCAATGGCGCAAGGTGATTACCGGCGTGCGTTACAGCTCCTGCATCGTTCCTACGAATTGTATAGCAGCGAACAACTCCATCTTGATGCAACCCATGCTCTTGCTGATATGGCAGCCTGTTATGTACTGCTAAACCGTTATACAGCAGCCCAGGAGATCGCCTCAGAAGTAGCGCAAGCGTATGAATGCCATGCTGCAACCCATCAGAGGGCACGAGTACTCATTAACCTGGCAACTGCAGAAGCTGAATTAGAGCGTTTTCACGAAGCCACAGCAGCCCTTGAAGCTGCTGAAACAGCATTCACGACGCTGAAGGCCGAGGCATGGTTAGCGGCTGTTCAGGTCTTGCGGAGTCAGATAGCCTTTCGGCAAGGTGAGTACAGATTGGCGTATGAGCAGGCTGTGTCTGCTGCAGGAGGCTTTGCCCGTGACAATCAGACTCTCAACCGAGCTGGTGCGCTCTTGCTGCAGGGACAGGCGCTGCTGGCCCAGGGCTGTGCTGAACAGGCCCTGCACCTCGGTATGGACGTGTTTGCGCTCGCACGGAGCTGCAATATCCCAGCGCTGCGCTACCGTACCCACCTGCTGTTGGGGCAAATAACCACAACGCTGGGTCAGAGGCAGCGGGCAGCACGTCATTATGCAGCCGCAGTTGCCACCGTCAATCGGGTGCAACGGGGATTAACTCTCACCTTGCGCCCTGGTTTCATGCAAGACAAAACTGAGGCTTTTCACCTGTTGATTAGACATCACCTGGAAAACAAGCATATCCCAGCATCGTTTAATCTTTTAGAACAGACAAAGTCTCAGGCATTGCTTGAGTATCTTGCAAATCGGCATCAATTTCGCTGGGCGGTTACCGACACCTATAGTGAATCGCTATTACGCGAACTAAACCAGTTACGGGCTGAGTATCACTGGTTTTTTCAGCAACTGAACGAAGCAGGTACCGAACATGGCCTGCTTGGTAGCGGCATAAATCAGGAGCAGGCCCGCCGAGAACTGGCTGAACGGGAACGCCGTTTACGTTCTCTCACCGAGCAACTCTATCTGAATGGCAGCAGTGCTGGTACGCAGGCGATCACTGCACCCACGCTGCACCAAGTACAGGCATGGCTAGAACAAGGCACGCTGCTGCTGGAATTTTATAGCGATGGGCAACGGATATGGTGCTTTGTGGTGTGCAATGGCAACGCAACGGTAGAAATGCTGCCGCTTACTGTGGCTGAATGCCAACAGCTGCTAAATCAGCTGCAAAGCAACATTGCGTTTGCCCTAAAAGCAGGCGTGTCTGCACCAACAGTGCGTGGTCTTACCACCATTGCGCAGCGACTGTTACAGCGTCTCTATGCCGGATTAATGGCACCACTGACGAAGT
>JALONX010000624.1 GCA_025454695.1 Chloroflexaceae bacterium | reverse complement strand
GCTTTCCAGCACCACAGCCCCCAGAAGATTGGACTGCCGCTGGCGCAGCAGACGTTGCTTGCTGGTGAGAATATCGCTGCGTTGGTCGCGCAGCGGGTCGAGTGCAAGCACTACTCCGTCAACCACCGGAGCAAGCAGCGCTGCGTCAGCACTGGTCATCGCCGATGGCCCATCGAGAATGACGACATCGGCAACCCGTTGCAAATTTTTCACCAGCGTTGGCCAGGGTTGCGATGGCGTTTGGGGGCGGCCATCGGGGCCAACATTGCGGGCGAGCAGGATGACATTCTTCAGCGGGGTGGTGCGAATATCAGTCCAGAATTCGACCTCTTCACCATTGTGTACCACACTTTCATGGGACTCAAACCCACCATCTAGAAGATTGGTGAGATGAGGGTGTTCCATGTCGGCGTCCACCAGCAACACCCGGTAGCCCGAACGGGTGAACATGTCGGCAAGATCAATACTCAGAGCACTGCGCGCCTCCGAGGGGTAGGGGCTGCTCACCATCAGCAAGCGGTTGCCCCGTTCAAGGGCTGCTAGCAGAATTTGTGTATGGACATTCCGCACGGCTGGTTCACGCAGCCGCGCAACCTCGGGCGACAGCTGAATCAGCGGACAGGTGTTTGGCACAACCCCCAGGTCGAACATGCCAAAGCGCAGGCGCAAGTCGTGGCGGTCGCGCCAGCGTGTGTCAATCATATTCAGCAGAAAGACGGCAAATAAGCCCAGGATGAAACCGCCTCCTGCTGCGGTTGCCACCGTAAGGGTGCGGCGATTCGGCATCGGATACTGAGGCACGGTGGCTGGTTCAAACACCGACAGGCTGTTGGCCACGCTGCTATTGCGCAACCGCAGCAGCTGGTTGTAGGTTTCCTGGGTGTTATCGCGCAGCTGTTGCAGTTCGCTCAGCCGTGTGCGTGCATCCCGCAGGTCAGCAGCACCACGAAGTTGGGTCTGCTGGGCACGAGCTTCATCAATATTGCGGTCAATTGCGGCCAGGTTGGTCTGAGTCTGCGTAATCTGCTCTTCGATGACGGCCTGTTGTGCGGCGATCTTATCGGGTGAATTAGGGCTGTAGGCAATCAACTCATCAGCGATCGCCGCTGCAATGGCTGCCGCTCGTTGAGGATTCGAGTCGGTGACAGTAAGTTCAATAAGGCTAGCCTGGCGGTTCACCGAAACATAGAGCATGTTTCCGGCAATCACATTCCAGCCGAATTTAATGCCAAGTTTTTCTGTCACTGGCTTGAGAATGGGTTCCCGTTTCGCAAGCTCGGCGTAGAAGTTGGCCAGTGTCACACTGAGGCCCATCATCTGTGGGTCGGGTGTGGCTGCGTTGCGGGTTTCACCCACCATCAATGTCGTGCGGGTGAGATAATAGTTGGGCTGTTGTAGCACCAGAAACAGGGCAACCCCTGCCGCCAGCACGGTTGACGCTGCCACCACCCACCACCATTTGAGTACCACCAGTAGGGCGGCTTGCACTTCGCGCCAGCTAATCATAAAGGTCATTCCTTACTCACGGGTGATGGGCTAGCGGACGATAACCACATCATTGACATTCAGCCCTTGAACAATTTCGACTCGGTCACTGTTGACGATGCCAGTTTGAATATCTACTCGTCGTTCGCCACTACCGTCAGGCACGAGTACGTAGGCACCACTGTCGCGGCGAATAGCGTCTGGCGGAAGCCAGAGGGCATTCTGCTTGCGGCCAAAATCAATCACTATCCGGGCCGGGTCGCCCAGGATCAGGTCAATTCCCTGAAGATTGCTGGTGTCAAGCCCAATTTGAACCGAGCCAGTGCTGTTTGTGCCTCGCCCGGCCTGGCTTATCGCTTTGATGCTGCCTGGGATCGTCTGATTGCTGTACCGGTTCAAACTGATCAGTACGTTCATCCCCGTCAGCAGCCGTTCCTGGTCAGTCGGGCTAATGTTGGATACCACAATGTGCAGCCCCGACCCATCCATCATGCGGATGAGCGGCGCTTCAGCCTCAACCATAAAGCCCGCCCTGGCCTCAACGGCGAGAATGCTGCCTTCAAAGGGGGCATAAACGCGCCGGGACTCGATCTCTTGTTCCAGCTTCTGCACACTGAGTTGTGAACTGGCGATTGCTTTGACGGTGAGCGGATTGGCCCGCAGCTGCTGGCGGGCTTCGTCCAGGGCCACCTGGGCTAGCTGCACCGCCCGGCGTGCATCGGCAACGGCAAAGGCGTCAGGCCCCTTCAGCAGTGCATCAAGGGCTGCGCGGGCCAGATCTACTGCTGCTTCAGCGCTCTGGACGCCAGCTTTTTCGTTGTTAGCCGCCGTGTCAAACTCGATCTTCAGCCGTGCAACCGTCTCCTCTGCCGCACGCAGCGCAGCTTCCAGTTCGGTGGCCTGCTGTTGCGCTACTCCTGATGTAGGGTTGTTTTGCAGTGCCTGGGCGGCTGCCTCGTAACGAGTCTTCACCCGGTCGCGGTCGGCCACGGCCTGCCAGTAGGCCAGTTCAGCCTTGGTTTTCAGGGCCGATGCATCATTGCGGGTGCGGGCAAGGGCTGCTTCTGCCTGCTGCAGGGCTGCCCGTGCTTTGGCAATTTCTTCGGGCGCTGGCGGTGTTTGCACCTTTGCCAGCCGGGCCTGCGCTTCTGCCAGGGCGATTTCAGCCCGGCGCACCGCTAGTTGCCCGCTCTGGGTGCTCTGGTTCAGGGCTGCCTGGTCTTGTCCAAGGGTAATGCGGGCCGCTTCCAGTTCCTGGGGCAGTGTGCCCAGGTCAAGTTCAGCCAGCAGTTGCCCCGTTTTCACCTGGGCGCCAGCTTGCACTAGCAGGCGGCGCACAATGCCGTTCTGGGCAAAGGCTAAATCTTGCTGCACAATTGGTGTGACCTGCCCCCGCAGCACCAGTTCATCAAGCAGATCGCCCCGTTGCACCTGAACCGTCGCACGGTCTGGTTCTGCCGTGGCCATTGCGGTTGGCGCTGCTGTGGGGGCAACCACCGCCACCGCCGTCGGCGGCGGTGTCCACACTTCTGGTGCGGGGCCGCTTCCCAGGGGGCTACACCCGGCTAGAGTGATTGCACTCAGCACCGTTGTTGTTGCTAACCAGCGGCGAACCCCATTCTGTTGAGCCATAACTTTCCTCCCGCACCGTGTGACTTCGCGAAAAATGAGACAGAAGACCAGATGCCATGCACGTGTATGCATGGAACAGGTGCAAACCAGCAAATCTGGATATGTGCAGGGTATTGTTTGGGCCTAAATCGAGCCTAAATCGGTTTTGGGGGAGATTGACATTTTTGTTACAGCCAGTCGGAGGTCTTCCATAAAATGTAGCGGGCTGCTATGCTATGACAGCGACCCGAAGCAGTCATACCATGAGCCGGAGGAGTAGCCCATGTTGATTTCACGAACCCCGCTACGTATCAGCTTTGCTGGTGGCGGAAGCGATCTCGCTGCGTTTTACCGCCACGAACCGGGGGCAGTGGTGAGCACTGCTATCAATAAATATATATACATAACGGTGAATGCCAAGTTTGATCATCAGATTCGCGCAAGCTATTCCATTACCGAAATTGTTGACAGTGTGGAAGAAGTTCGGCACCAGCTGATTCGTGAGGCCTTAAAACTGGTGGGGCGACATAATCAAATTGAAATCACGTCAATCTCAGACATTCCGGCCCAGGGCACCGGGCTTGGTTCGTCCAGCACCTACACGGTTGGTCTGCTCAATGCGCTCCATGCGTTTGTGGGTCGCTTTGTTGGTGCCGATCGGCTGGCCCGTGAAGCCTGCCAGATCGAAATTGAACGCTGTGGCTCGCCAATTGGTAAGCAAGATCAGTATATTGCGGCGTTTGGTGGCTTTCAGTATATTCAGTTTAATCCTGATGGCACCGTGTTTGTTGATCCGATTATTTGTGCCCCCTCCACCAAGGTGCAATTGCAAGAACGGCTGCTGATGCTCTACACGGGCATTAGCCGTTCAACAAACAACGTGTTGCAGGAACAGCGCAGCAACACTGAGCAGAACAGCGAGCATCGGGCAACCCTGCGGCAGATGGTGGGCCTGGCCCATGCGCTGCGCACGGCCCTGTGTAACAACGACATTGACGTGGTGGGCGACGTGCTACACGAGGGCTGGATGCTCAAGCGGCAGTTGGCTTCAGGCATCACCACCAGCCAGATTGACACATGGTATGAACGGGCGCGGCAGCAAGGGGCGCAGGGCGGCAAAGTACTGGGCGCTGGTGGTGGCGGCTTTTTGCTGCTGGTGGCACCACCAGAGCGACACGAGTCCATTTGCGCGGCGCTGCCCGAACTACGCCCGGTGCCTGTGCAGATGGAACCCCAGGGCAGCAAAATTATTTATGTTGAG
>JALONX010000038.1 GCA_025454695.1 Chloroflexaceae bacterium | reverse complement strand
CACAGGCGGCATGCCGGTGCAGAACGTCACCACCAGCACGGCCTGGCCATTGGCGGTGTGGCGGGCCATCGCGCCACCGCACGAAAGGGCCGCGTCGTCCAGGTGGGGCGACAGGTAGATGTGGTCGTAGTGGGCAGCTGTTTCGTTCAGGCTTTGGAAATGTGGCATGTAGTGATTGACGAGAATCGAGTTGAAGGGTGTTTTCCTCGCACTCAAGCTTATTACTCACCTTGCAATTTTTTGAAATGCGGGCGCTGCGCCCCGCACCCCGCCCAAAGGGGCCAGCCCCTCTGAACTCCCCGCTGGGGCCTGACGCCCCAGACCCCCACATATGAGGACTGATGCAGCGACATATCAGGTGGGCCATGCCCCCGCCGTACAAGCGTGATGTATGTAAACGAGCGCTAACAAAGACCAGAATAACGGAACATCAAACCAGCATACGCTACATCGGCAAGCCCAGAGGCATACACCACGATATACCCATCTGGTACGCGCTCCCTTTGGGGTTCGAAGGGGCGTAGCCCCTCGCCGGGGGTGTCGGGGGCCAGGTGGCCCCTGACCGCCCGCCGCGTAGGCGACACCCGTGTAATCACCACAAAGCAGGTGCCGCTCAGGAATACTCCCTTGTCGCAATTCCCGAACTAAAGTTAATCTCTAATCTCACACAATCCGTACACTCAGCGGCGGCTGGCTGTGCATTTCGATGGTGAAGAGGTCGCCGGGCTGAAAGGGCACCGCGCCGCCGAGGGAGCCAGACAGCACGATGTCGCCCGGTTGCAGACTCACGTCGAACTCGGCCAGCTTGTTGGCGAGCCAGGCCACGGCGCGGGCCGGGTGGCCCAGGGCGGCTGCGCCCACGGCTTCAATCGCGTTTTCGCCGTTACGCTGGATGATCATCCCCAGCGTGCGCAGGTCGGCCTCCCGCAGGCTTTTGCTCCACGGCCCCAGCGTGAAGCCGCCGTAGGAGGCGTTATCGGCCACGGTGTCCACCAGCTTGATCTTCCAGTCGGCGATGCGGCTGTCCACGATCTCGACCGCCAGGGCCAGGGCCTCGCTGGCAGCCAGCACCTGCTGGGGCGTAATGCCCGGCCCCCGCAGCGGTGTACCGATGAGAAAGGCCAGTTCGCCCTCCAGGCGTGGCAGCAGAAAGGGCGCGGCGGGCACTTCGACTCGACCGGCCACCGCCTGGTAGAAGCGCGAGGCCCAGAGTTCGCCGTAGTCCGGCTCGTGGACGCCAAGCTGAGTCTGAATGGCTTTGCTGGTGAGGCCGATTTTGCGCCCCAAAATGCGTTCGCCGCGTGCCAGCCGCATGGCGCTCCAGCGCTGCTGCACGGCGTAGGCCTGGTTCGCATCGGCAAGCAGGCCCCCTTCGCCCAGGGGCGCGAGGGGCTGGCGGGTTTCCCAGGCTTCATCCAGCTGGCGGGCGAGGGTGTCGGGATTAAATTCCATACGGAGTTCTCCGATCATTCTGTGAAACGTGAAACGTGATGCGTGATGCGTAAACGTCGGCGTCAGACCGTTGATCTTTCATTGTGGGCGGGTCGGAGACCACGCCCCGACGGCGGTGCATTTTGCATTGTGGGCGGGTCGGAGACCGCACCCCTACGCCGTTGCATTTTTCATTGCGGGCGGGTCGCAGACCACGCCCCTACGCCGTTGCAATGTGCATTGTGTTGTTCATTGCGAGCGGATACATCGGTCGGCCCTACGGCGGTGCATACATTGACATTCCCCGTCGTAGGGGCAGGTCTGCGACCTGCCCTCAGTGCAACACATTGAATTTGCGTGGTTGTTCAATGCGTGCGATACGCAATTTGCATTGAGCATCCCCGTCGTAGGGGCAGGTCGCAGACCTGCCCTCAGTGCAACAACCATGTGGGTCGCCGCCCACACACCGACAGCGTTGCGGGTTCATCGAGGGCGGGTCGAAGACCACGCCCCTACAGCGTTGCAATGTGCATTGGTCTTTCGTTGTGGGCGAACACACCGGTTTGCCCCGACGGCATTGGATTTACATGTTGTTCAATGCCCTTGTCTTTACGTATTATGCATTACGCATTACGAACTGGTTCTCGGTTCCCTTCGACAAGCTCAGGGCAGGCTTGGTTCTCGGTTCTTGCTTACACATTGCTCAAACAGACCGTTTTCGTCTCGGTGAAGAATTCCAGGCCGTAGTGGCCGCCTTCGCGCCCGATGCCGCTCTGTTTTGCGCCGCCAAAGGGCGCTCGCAGGTCGCGCACAAAAAAGTCGTTGACCCAGACGGTGCCGAACTCGATGGCGGCGGCCACCCGCAGCGCCCGGCCCAGGTCGCGGGTTTGCAGCACCGACGAGAGGCCGTAGCTCACACCATTGGCGATGGCCACTACCTCATCTTCCTCATCAAATGGGGCGACCGTGACCACCGGCCCGAACACCTCTTCCTGGCAGATGCGGTCGCTGTGCTGTGTACCGACAATCACGGTTGGACTCAGGTAGTTGCCTTTGTCGAAGGGGGCGGGCAGCAGCGGGCGCTCGCCGCCGGTGAGGATTTCCGCCGTGCTGTTGCGCACGCCATGCACATAGCCCTCGACCCGCTGGAGATGTTCGGGGGCGATCAGTGCGCCGATGTTGCTGCTGTGATCAAACGGGTCGCCCACCTTCAGCGCCTTTGTGGCGGCGACAAATTTTTCCACAAACTGCTCGTAGACCGGGCGCTGCACCAGCAGGCGCGGCGCGGCCAGGCAGAGTTCGCCCTGGTTAAAAAACGACGAGCGCATGCTGATGTTGACCGCTCGCTCCAGGTCGGCGTCGGCGAAGATGATGTTGGCCCCCTTGCCGCCAAGCTCAAACGAGAGTCGCTTGAGCGACTGGGCTGCGACGGTCATAATCGCCTTGCCGGTGGTGGTCTCGCCAGTGAAGGAGATCAAGCGGACGCCGGGGTGTTCGGTCAGGTACTGGCCTGCCGACTCGGGGCCAAAGCCATTGACGACGTTAAACACACCTGGCGGCAGCCCGGCCTGGTCGGCCAGTTGGGCCAGCTTCCACGCGCCCAGCGGCGTCAGTTCGGCGGGCTTGAGCACAACGGTGTTGCCCCAGGCCAGGGCCGGGCCGAGCTTCCAGGTGGCCAGCAGCATGGGGATGTTCCAGGGCGTGATCAGGGCGGCGACGCCCACCGGCTGGTGCAGCACATAGTTGATGTAGCCGTTGTCCATCGGGTAGGCGCTGCTGCCGTGGGTCACGGCGAAGTCGGCGAAGAACTCGATGTTGGCGGCGATGCGGGGGATGTAGCCGTGGGTGTTTTCGCGCATGGTGCGGCCCACATCCCACGACTCGGTGGCGGCCAGGTCGGCCTCGTTTTCTCGGATGAGTTGGGCAAAGCGCTTCAACACCAGCCGTCGCTCGGCTGCCGGGGTGCGGCTCCAGCTTTTGAAGGCCCGGCTGGCGGCACTCACCGCTGCATCAACCTCGGCCCGCCCGCCCTCCGGGGCCGTGCCGATCACCTCGTTGGTGGCGGGGTAGAAGACCTCGAAGCGGGGGCCGCCGTCTACAAACATGCCGTCAATATAGTGCTGAACTGTAAAAAATGGCCGTTCCATGTGTTTTCCTTTTTTATCGCGGAGTGCGGAGCCTGCCCTGAGCTTGCCGAAGGGAACGTGGAGACCACAGATGCCGAAAAGAAAATCTCTGCGCCCTCTGCGCCTCTGCGGTGAAACTAATGCAATTTCATCGTGAGCAGCAGGCCATCTGGCCCGACCACTTCGAGGGTGCCCGCTTCGGCGGGGGTGGCCACGGCGGGCGAGCCGAGAAAGATGATTTGTCCCGCCGCTAAACCGCCGACCTGAGCCGCCAGCCAGGCCAGCCGTTCGCCAGTGTCGCCCAGGGCCTCAATCGGCCCTTCGCCCCGCAGCGTGCCGTTGAGGTAGAGCCGCAGGGTGCCGGAGGGCACAGACTCCGTCAATCGCCCGCCCAGCACAAAGCCACCGCCGGAAGCATTGTCGGCAATCACCTCAGCCGCGCTGAAGCGGTAGCCCTGCCAGATGCTGTCAAGAATATCCAGGCCGAGAAAGACGCCGCCGAGGGCGGCCATCGCCGCGCCCGCCGTCGCCCCCGGCCCAATGGGACGGCGCAGCACCACGGCCAGCTCCGGCTCAACCCTGGGCTGAATGAAATCGCCCAGACTCACCGGCCCTTCCCGCAGCATCGCCCCGAAGATGCGCCCGTAGATCGGGCTGGACAGGCCCATCTGCTGCTGTTTGGCCGGGCTGAGCAGGCCCAACTTGTAGCCCACCAGCGGCTGCCCGGCGCTCAGCAGCGCCTGAATGCGGTAGGCTCCCGCCGGGTCAACCGCCCGGTCGCCGCCCTGGCTCATGGCGGTACTGCGCTGCGTGCGGGCCTGCTGCACCGTGGCCAGTAGGGATTGTTCGTTCTGGTTCAGGTTCATGTTTTAGCTCTCACAAAGGCACTAAGGACTCTCACCGCATGTTCATTTGCAATCCTGTGTATCCTCTTCAACCCGCTCGCCTGCTGTTAGCTCTCGCAAAGGCGCAAAGGCGCAAAGGACTTGCATGGCCTGTTAGTTCGCCTCCCTGAGTGTCCTTTGTGCCTTTGTAGTTCATGTTTTAGCTCTTGCAAAGCCGCAAAGGCTGTCCTGTGGTATCGAAGGGCCGCAAAGGACTCGCGCCGCATGTTGATCTGTAATCCTTAGTGTCCTTTGTGCCTTTATGGTTCGTTTTTTTGGCAATCGGCAATCTGCAATGGTCAATCTGCAATCGTCACAGCCAGCCCAGCGGCGCGGCAGGCGCGTGCGGGCCGATGCGGTCAATCTGTTCGTAGCGACTGGCGTTGTAGAGCAGCGGCCAGCCGCCGTTGAAGGCCAGGTATTCAACGTGGCCGATAAACAGCGTGTGGTCGCCAGCGGGATGGGCCTCCACCACGCGGGCGACAATCTGGGCTACGGCCCCTTCCAACAGCGGTGTCTCGTGTTGCCAGACGAAGGGCGGTTCCAGGCCCGCCACCCGCTGCCCGGCGAAGTGGTTGCTGAGTTGCTGCTGGCCCTCGCTGAGGATGCTGACGCCGTAGCGCTGGCCCTCCGTCAGCAGCCCGTGCATGCGTGCCCGCGTGCCAATCGAAACCAGCACCAGCGGCGGTTCGAGCGAAACCGACATAAAGGCGTTGGCGGTCATGCCGTGGGCTTCGCCGCCGTGAGCCGTGGTGATGATGGTGACGCCGGTGGCGAAGGCGCTCATGGTGCGGCGGAAGATTTTGGGGTCAATGGTTGTTTGTTCGGTGATCATTATTTTTGATTTTCGTTTGTTCAGCGCCGCTTTTCGCACGTTTACAGCGTGATGGTTGTGGTTTTCGCCTACGCGGCGGGTGGTCAGGTGAGTCGCTGCATCCCGCTTAGGGGTTGTTCATCGTCAGATATCTATTGGTGTCGCCTACGCGGCGGGCGGTCAGGGGCCAGCCCCTGACAACCCCGTTGGGGCCTGACGCCCCAAACCCCCGCATGGAAATTCTGTGGCACCAACACCGAAAGTGGCGCATGCCCCGCCTGTACCCAGGTGCTTTATGCCGTTGTTTAATCTACAATCTACAATCTGCAATCACCTTGGCCCCTTGCCGCCCGCCGCGCAGGCGATCTGCTGGCTATCGCCTATCTGTTTGTGGGGGCTGCACCCCCACGCCCCGCCCAGAGGGGCCAGCCCCTCTGAACTCCCCGTTGGGGCCTGACGCCCCAACCCCCCGCATGTGAGTCCGTTGGTGACGACATGCCCGGTGGCGGATGCCTCCGTTGTTCCCCATATGACCGGGGCAGCTGCTCGGTCTGCAATCTGCAATCTGCCAATCTGCAATCACGTCGGCCCGGAGGCATGCGCCGCAAGATATGCATCTGCCCGAATGTCCATTTGGGGATCCAAGGGGCGTAGCCCCTGGCCGGGGGTGCAGGGGGCCAGGCGGCCCCTTGCCGCCCGCCGCGTAGGAGCAAATCACACACTGCCCTCGGATCATTTCCTGGATAGATCAAGAGCAACATCCAAAATCCAATCCTCCTGCCCGGCCACGGCCTGCCGCCGCCCCAGTTCCATCAGAATGTCGCGGGGATCGACGCCGAAGCGCTCGCCCGCCCGCTTGGCATGCAGCAGAAAGGTCGAATAGACGCCCGCATAGCCGATGGTGATGCCGTCGCGGTCGGGCAGGGGCTGAAAGGGCATGATCGGCGCGACGATGTACTCGGCGGCATCCATCAGGCTGAAGACGTTCAAACCAGGGTTGAGGCCCATTCTGTCCAGCACTGCCGCCAGCAGTTCGGTGGCGGCGTTGCCCGCGCCTGCGCCCAGCCCCCGCAGCGTGCCGTCAATCTGGTCGGCCCCGGCTTCCAGGGCGGCCAGCGTGTTGCCAATACCCAGCCCCAGGTTGTTGTGGGCATGAAAACCGACCTGCGCCCGCGTCAGCGCCGCCTTCAGCGCCCGCACCCGCGCCGCCGCGCCCTCGGGCAGCAGCGCCCCAGCCGAGTCCACCACGTAGACGCAGTCGGCCCCGTAGCCCTCCATCAGCAGGGCCTGCTCGGCCAGAAACTCCGGCGGGCGCATGTGCGACATCATCAGAAAGCCGACCGTTTCCAGGCCCATCTCTTTGGCCAGGCCGAAGTGCTGTTCGGAAATGTCGGCCTCGGTACACTGGGTGGCCACGCGCACAATCTGCACGCCCCGCTCGGCGGCGGCCTTGAGTTCCTGGCGCGTGCCCACGCCGGGCAGCAGCAGCGCGGCGATCTTCGCCTGGCGGGCCGTTTCACGGGCGATGGCGATCAGGTCAAGCTCGTTCTGGCGCGAAAAGCCATACTGAAGCGAGGAGCCGGCCAGGCCGTCGCCGTGAGTCACTTCGATCACCGGCACCCCGGCCTCGTCCAGCGCCCCCACAATCGCCCGCACCTGCTCACCGGTGTACTGGTGGCGCATCGGGTGCGAACCGTCGCGAAGGGTTGTGTCGGTTATGCGAGGAGGTTTCATGTCGAGTTACGAGTTATGAATTACGAGTTACGAATAGAACCGATGACTGTTGTGGGGCTGTGGGGGCTGTGGGGGCTGTAACTCCGGCTCCTACACCTCCCACAGCTCCCACAACCCGACAGCTCTATTTCTCTGCGTCTCTGCGCCTCTGCGTTAAACACTACGCTCGGCTAGTCTCGCCTGGGCCAGCAGTTCACCCACCCGGCGGGCGGCGGCAGTCATAATGTCGAGGTTGCCAGCGTAGGCGGGCAGGTAGTGACCCGCGCCGGTCACTTCCAGCAGCATCACCACCACGGGCCGCTCGCCCCAGGGCGTGTCGCGCATGTCGAAAACCGGCGGGCTGGTGAGGCGGTAGCCCGGCACATAGCTTTGCACCTCGGCCACCATGCGCTCCACCGACTCACAAACGGCCCGTTGGTCAAAATCGCCCGCTGGCACCACGTAGACGGTGTTGCGCATCAGAATGGGCGGATCGGCGGGGTTGAGAATGATGATCGCCTTGGCCTGTTGGGCACCGCCGAGGCTTTCTAGCCCACGGGCGGTGGTAAAGGTGAACTCGTCAATGTTCTGGCGCGTGCCTGGCCCCGCCGAACGGCTGGCGATGGTGCTGACGATCTCGGCGTAGCGCACCGGTGTTTCCCGACTCACCGCCGCCACCAGCGGGATGGTCGCCTGGCCGCCACATGTAATCAGGTTGACGTTTGGCGCATCCTGGTGCTGGCCCAGGTTCACTGGCGGCACCACATACGGCCCCCGCGCCGCTGGCGTCAGATCAATAGCGATTTTGCCCGCTTCCCGCAGCAGCCGGGCGTGGCGCACATGGGCTTTGGCGCTGGTGGCATCAAACACCAGCTCAATGGAGGGATCTTCCAGTACCGCATCAATGCCGCGGTCGCTGGTGTTGAGACCCAGGCTGCGGGCACGGGCCAGCCCCTCCGAGGCCGGGTCAATCCCGGCCACCAGGGCCAACTCCAGCGCCTCCGGCCCATCCAACAGTTTGTACATCAGGTCGGTGCCAATATTGCCCGACCCAAGAATAGCGGATTTGATTGTCATACGAGTTACGAGGGTCAAGTTAGCAGTGAAGCGGGAAACGTAATGCGTAATGCGTAATGCATTGCACTAACTGCCAACTGCCAACTGCCAACTGCTAACTGCTACTTTTCCCAACTCCACGTTGCACCCGTCCAGCCGTTGATGCCGTAGTCGCTCATGCACTGGTCAACCAGGGCGCGGAACTCGTCGGAGCGACCGGTGCGGTTGGCGAAGGCCAGGGCATCAATGCGCATCTGCTCGTGGTTGCCGGAGTAGTTGCGCTCGTAGAGGCTGTAGCGTCCGGCGAACTCCGAGCCGGTCACGTCCCAGATCAGCTTGTAGAGCTTGATGCGCTCCTCGGCGTTCATGTCGGTGCCCCGGTAAAACCGATCCAGCAGCGGGCGCAGCTCAGGGTTTTCCAGGTCGCGGTAGCTGGAAGGCACTACCAGCGGTGCGCCGCCCAGGTAGATGTCGAAAATCTCCTTGATTTTGGCCCATGCCCCCGCCGCAAACACCCGCGCCGCCGAAGCGTGTTCGAGTTTGGGCACCACGCTGCCGCCCACGCCGGGCTGGGTGTCCAGGCACATGGCGGCGGTCAGCGCCCAGAAGAGGTTGCGGTAGGCGATGACCTCGCCCACGGCCACCTGCACGCCGCGAAAATCGGCCGTGCCGTTGCAGGCCACGCCTTTGAGCAGCAGGCCGCACATAAAATCGAGCTTCACCGCCAGGCGGGTGGTGGCCTGCAACACATAGCGGTTCATAAAGCCAGACGCGGCATAGAAGCCACGGGCCTTGTTGATGTCGCGGTAGACCAGCACGTTGTCCCAGGGCACAAAGGCCTTGTCAAACACCAGCACGGCGTCGTTCTCGTCGTAGCGGCTGGAGATGGGGTTGTCGAAGGGGCTGCGGGCGCTGCTTTCATACGAGGCCCGGCAGATCAGCTTCTGGCCCGGTGTGCTGATGGGAATGAGGCAGACCAGGGCGAAATCTTCGGTTTTACCATCCTGGAGGCGGGCGGCGCTGGCGCTGTTCTGGGCCACAAAGGTGGCGTGAGTCAGGGCCGAGCCGGTGCCCATCATTTTGGCCCCGCTGATGATGAGGCCGCCGTCGGTCTCCTCTTCCACATGCAGATACACGTCGCGCGTCTCTTCCAGCGGCTTGTTGCGATCCACCGGCGGGTCAACAATCACATGGTTGAGAAAGAGGCAGCGCGAGGCATATTCCTGGTACCAGCGGCTGGCGTTGGCGGCGTAGGGTTCGTAAAATTCTGGCCCCGCGCCCAGGCTGGCCATAAATGAGGCTTTGTAATCGGGCGTGCGGCCCTGAAAGCCGTAGCTCATCCGCGACCAGAGGGCAATCGCTTCGCGGGCCTCCAGCAGCTCCTGGGGTGTGTAGCTGGGGGTGAAAAACTTATGGGTGCGGTTGCCGAAGCGATCCACCGTGGTCAGCGTGTCGCGGTGCTGCGGGTCGTGGAGGCTGTCGTAGACGCGGGCGATGGAGGCGGCGGCATTGCGAAAGGCCGGGTGCGTTGTCACATCCTGCACTCGCTCGCCGTTGAGGTAAATCTCGCGCCCGTCCCGCAGGCTTTCCAGGTACTCGGCCCCGGTCATCAGGTTTGAGCCGGTTTGCACCGGTGGAACCTCTGTCGTCAGTTCAACGTCAACCGTCATAAAAACCTCTTTTTAGCTCTCGCAAAGCCCGCAAAGCCCGCAAAGGACTCGCTTCCGAACGTTATGCTGCAACCCCTTGTGCGTTGTGCGTCTTTGCCAATTCGTGGTGTGAACTTCAGTGCGCGTCGTTACGCTTGCAATCTCAGCCACCGAATGAATTCGGCGTCTAGACGGCCAAAACACGCTGAAGCGTGTTGATCGGCAGAAATGAAAAGACATGTTTGACAAAGCATCAACCGTAAAGTTGTGCAATCCTTTGCGAGCTTTGCGCCTTTGCGAGAGATTACATGTTACGCAGTACGCATTACGCAGTCCGTTCTTCTTCCATCAACTTCTGCAACATCTCACAGCCGATGTTGGCGGCGGAAAGGCCCCGAAACAGCCCGGCCAGATGAACCACGGCGTGGAGTTCTTCCCAGGTGGCCCCGGCCCGCCGGGCGGCGATGGCGTGGATGCGGGCGGCATCACTGGTGAGGGCCAGCAGAATGCCTACCAGCATCAGTTGCGAGGTTTTGACATCGAAGCAGCGCGGGTACATGGCTTCCAGCCGCCACTGCTCCTGCGCCCGCAGCAACTCCGGGTCGAAGCGGGCACCCAGCTCGGTGCGGGCCTGAATGCGGGGCGGCACAAAGCCCAGCAACTCCTCGTAGCGCGAACGAATGGCCTGCAACTCATCGTCGCTCATCACACGTTCGGGCACATCGGGCAGGTTAGTCATGGAATTTCTCCAGCTCTCTGAGCGAGTCTATCGTTAGGCGGACGTAGTGCGGACGTAGTGCGGACTTCAGTCCGCGTTTATACTGATGGTTTTACACGGACTGAAGTCTGCACTACCAAACTACCGCTTACGTCGTATCACATTCACATCATCCGGGTCAATCAGATCGGGCGCTGTCCAGCCGTGGAGGTCGTATTCAGCCATGCACTGCTCGGCCAGGCCGGTCATCTGGCGGGTGAGGCCGCTGGCGAGGGCGGCGCTGAGCGTTTGCAGGCGAATGTCTTCGTGGTTGCCCGCGTAGTTGCGCTCGTACAGCTCGTGTCGCCCGCCAAACTCGCTGCCGATGGCGTCCCAGAGCAGCTTCATCACCTGCGAGCGGTCGCTGGCCTGGTAGCCCTCCGAGCCGCGCAGATATTTGTCCAGGTAGGGCCGCAGTTCGGGCGTTTCAAAATCCACCGCATGGGAGTTGAGGTAGATCAGGCCGCTGCCCACCACCTGTTCGATAATGCCTTTGATCTGGGGGTAGGCCACTGTGGCCAGCATGCGGGCCGACAGGGCTGTTTCCTGGTTGGGCAGCACGCTACCGTTCTGCCAGGGCGTGGGGTTGTGGGCCATGCCATCGGCCAGCCCCCAGAACAGGTTGCGCCAGCCGACCACCTCGCCGACCTGGGCCTGCACGCCCCGAAAATCCTTCGTTCCGGTGATGCCCACTGCCTTCAGCAGCAGCCCGGCGATAAAATCGAGCTTGACCGCCATGCGCACGGTGGACTGGAAGATAAAGCGGGGCAAAAAGCCCGAGGCGGCGTAGAAGCTGTTTGACTTCTCGAAATCGCCGTAGAGCAGCACGTTTTCCCACGGAATCAGCACCCGGTCGAGAATGATGATGGCGTCGTTCTCATCCAGCCTGCTGGACAGGGGATAGTCGAAGGGGCTGCCCACGGTGGCGGCGCTCATCTCATAGGAAGCCCGGCAGAGCAGCTTGAGGCCGGGCGCGTCCATCGGGGCCATAAAGATCAGCGCGAACTCTTTTTTGCGCACCGGTGCGCCCTTGTGGGCGATGAAGTTGTAGTGCGTCAGAGCCGAGCCAGTGGCCACCACCTTCGCACCGCTGACGACGAGGCCAGCGTCGGTTTCCTGCTCCACCCGCACATAGACATCGCTCACCTCATCCGGCGGGCGGTTGCGATCCACCGGCGGATGGACAATGGCATGGTTGAGGTAAAGCACCTGCTCCTGGCAGCGGCGGTACCATGCGCGGGCGTTCTCGCCGTAGGGAGCGTAGAAATCGGGGTTGGCACCGAGGGTGGCCAGAAAGGCGGCTTTGTAGTCGGGCGTGCGCCCCATCCAGCCGTAGCCGATGCGCTGCCACGCGGCAATTGCGTCGCGGGCACGCACCAGGTCGGCGGCGCTGTGGGGCACCTTAAAAAAGGGATGGGTGAAGCCGTCGTTGTCGGTGTCGGTGGGAACGGCGAGCGCATCCTGCTGAAGCGGGTCGTGGAGCGCATCGTAGAGGCGGGCCACCATGCGGGCGCTATTGCGGAAGGCCGGGTGAGTCGTTACGTCCTGCACCCGCTGGCCATAAATCCAGACCTCCCGCCCGTCGCGCAGGCTGGCGAGATACTCGTCGCCGGTAAGGGGAAGCCTGGTTGCCGTCGTTTCAAGCACCACTGCCCTGTCCTCCTGTGCATCGTTGCCCAAGCCGTGAACTATTTTTAGCTCTCGCAAAGCCGCAAAGGCTTTGCGCATGAACGCCATTCTGCAAAACTTCGTGTACTTTGCGCCTTTGCGAGAGATCTATCCGAAGTCGTTTCTCAAACACAAAGGCTGTTGGTGGAGTTGTTGTGTCGTGTTGCTGTGGGTATACTATATCATAATTTAGATACTGTCAATAGCCTTTTTGAACATCGTCCCAATCTGGTTGTGGTGGATCTGCGAAAGGGGGGAGCCAGGCAGGCTTGAAGGCTATTGTACAATCAGCCTGTACGATACTCAGAAAAAGGACTTGATTATTAAGGAAAGTGTGGTATGCTTAACGCCAAACAGTGACAAAGTGCCATCACTGGCCAGGCTGGTCGGTGGGATGAGACGGCGCTGTACTAACTAAATATTTTTATATGCAGTTTGAACAACCACTATGACGACGCGCACGACACCGAACACGCTGGGGTACGCCATTCTTCAGTTGCTGGAACGGGCACCGCTTTCGGGCTACGACCTGAAAAAGCAGTTTGCCGCCTCGCTGGCCTATGGCTGGTATGCCCACGATTCGCAGATTTACCCCCAACTCAAACAGCTGGAAGCCCAGGGCTATGTTGAGTCTCATGTGGAGGCCAGCAGCGCCGGGCCAGACCGACGAATTTATGCCATTACCGACGCTGGCCTGACCGAACTGGTGGCCTGGCTGCCCACAGCGCTGGACGACACGCGCCAGAAGAGCGAACTCATCCTGCGGGTCTGGTCTTCCGACCTGATGCCGCCGGAGGCGTTTAAGCGCCTGCTGGCCGACGTTGAAACCCAGACGCGGGAGCATCTGGAGCGACTCACCAGCATCCGCAACCGCTTGCAACGGCGCTATGGCCTGCCGGAAGTGACCACCGACCCACGGCAGGTGGGCGTGATGCTCTGTTTGGAACACGACATTCAGCTGGCGCGGGCCAAACTCACATGGCTGGAACGGGCGCTGACTGTGGTTGAAACTCGCGCCGCCCTTTCCGGCCAGCCGCTGGAGGCTGCGGACATGGTTGAGGTGTGATTTCGTACTACGTACTGCGTAATGCGTAATCCGTGTTCAAAGAGTACTGTGCATTTCAATGCTATTTTACGAATCACGTATTACGCATTACGGCTGGTTCTCGGCTCTCACAAAGGAGTTTCCGTGACAGATTCGCCCCGCCACATGTGGGTTCAGGTACACGACGTGCGGCTGTCGCTGTATGAATGGCCGGGCGACGGCCCGCCGGTGCTGTTTACCCATGCCACCAGTTTTCATGCCCGCTGCTGGGACGCGGTGATCGCCCAGTTGCCGGGCTGCCACTGTTTCGCGGTGGATCAGCGGGGCCACGGCCAGAGCGACAAGCCCACCCCGCCCAACATCTGGCGCAGCTTTGGCGAAGACCTGGCAGCCCTGGCGGAGCGCTTGCCCTTGCAGGGGGCGATTGGCGTGGGCCATTCGCTGGGCGGTTTTGCCACGGCCCTGGCGGCGGCGCTGGTGCCGGATGCGTTTGCGGCCCTGCTGTTGATTGACCCGGTGATTCAGCCGCGCCACCTCTACCACGGGCGCACGGCGGGCGAGCACTTCACCGCCCGGCGGCGCAACCACTGGCCCTCGCCCGAAGCCATGCTCGAACGTTTTGCCGAACGAGCGCCCTTTAACCGCTGGCAGCCCAACGTGCTGCACGACTACTGCACCTATGGGCTGCTGCCCGCCGAGAACGGCGACGGCTTTGTGCTGGCATGCCCCCCGGCCATCGAGGCCGATGTGTATGCGGGCACCAGCGAGTGCGACATTTACCCCGAACTGGCCACGGTGCAGGTGCCCACCGTGGTGCTACGGGCCGACCGCTTCAACAGCAACCCCACTAGCGACCTCAGTTCATCCCCCACCGCGCCAGACCTGGCCCGCCACTTCCGCCACGGGCGCGACGTGCCCCTGCCCGACCACACCCATTTCATCCCCATGGAAGACCCGGCCCTCGTCGCCCAGCATGTGCGGGAGTTGCTCGCGCGTGTATAATTGACACGAGTTACGCGGTCACTCTCAGAGCGGGAAGTTTGTGCCGTGTCGGTTCAGGCCAGCCACCGAATGAATTCGGCGTCTGAATGCCTGAAACACGCTCAAGCGTGTTCCCCAAGGGGATGTCTGTAGCTGTGTCTGACCGCCGCATCACACCCGCACCACGTAACTCGTGTAATTGACGATTGACGATTTTTCTATTCACCGCCGAGGACGCCGAGTACGCCAACGAAGAGGTAAAATCGCGCCACCTGGGGGTCACAGGGTGAGCGAGTTACGAGTTACGAATGACGAGGGTCGAGGGTCGAATGGCAAAGGAAATAGAGGAAATGAGGGAAATGGTTCTCTGAAGCCGGTCGTCAATTTCCTTTATTTCCCTCATTTCCCTTGCTTGAGTGGTTCTCGGTTCTCGGTTCTCGGTTCTTATCGCGCTGGAGACCGCATGATTGATATTACCTTTCTCCGCCATGGCCATTCTCAGGGTGATGTGGATGGCGTGCATGAAGGGCGTTACGACACCGCCCTGACTCCCCTTGGCCAGGGGCAGGCTACAAGCCGGGCGCAACGCTGGCAGCAGGCCGGCGTGAGGTTCGACTACATCATCAGCAGCCCCTTGCAGCGGGCGCGCACCACCGCGCAGATTGTGGCCGATACGCTCGGCTGCCCGCTGGAAACCGACCCGCTGTGGATGGAGATGGACAACGGGCCGCTGGCCGGGCTTCCCTTCGCTGTTGCTGAACAACAATATCCATGGCCAGCCTTTCGTCATCCTTATGAGCCGTTTTTTGGCACCGGCGAGAGCAACTGGGAGATTCAGTGCCGGGCCGTCCGTGGGGTCGAGACGGTGATTCGGCGTGGAGCGGGCAAGTACCTGGTTGTGTCCCACGGCGGCATTCTGAATGCGGCCTTGCGCCACATCGTTGGTGCGCCGCCACCGGTGCAGCACCAGGGCCTCTGGTTTGCCCTCGGCGACACCGGCTTTGCCCACACGCTGTATGACCCCAGCCGTCATCAGTGGGTGCTGCTGGGGTTGGAGGCTGGGGAGTAGTATTTGTAAGTGTAATATTACATCAGATTGGCGCATACGTTTCTGGAATGCGGCAGCCCTGCGCCGAGTGGAAAATACCCGATGTGTGCTAGTTGCGCCTACGCGGCAGGCGGCAGGGGGTTACCGCGCCCCCTGCACCCCCGGCCCCTTCGACAGGCTCAGGGCAGGCAGGGGCTACGCCCCTTGGAACCCCAACATGTGTGAGGTTGCAGATGTCCAGCTCGTGGCCCATGCCTCCGGGCTGTCCGAGTCTATACCTGTTGGTGATGACGCTCTTGTTTCGATTCGATACCCACCGACATCGGGCAGATTGGTACGGGAGAGGCATGTGCCGCCTACCGTGTCGCTGCGTCAAGTGTCCCATGCGGGGGT
>JALONX010000623.1 GCA_025454695.1 Chloroflexaceae bacterium | reverse complement strand
TGCACCTCCACTCGTCTTGCATGCAAGAATCTGGCCTGCACTGCTTTTGAACAGGGTATGAACGCGGTTACAAAACGGTCACAATGCTGCACATGTCAAACCGCTTTGTGACCACGTGCTAACCGGGGCTGTTACTCCAGTTCGGTATGCTGCTACAGATAGAGTTGTAGTATGGAGGTACTGTATGCCTGAAGGAACATTGCAACGATTACTCGAAATAGAAGCGGGAGAACCACCGATTGTAAGCGTCTACCTGGACATGCGCCCTCACGCCACCGGCGAAAACCCGGCCTTGCGGGCCGACCTGGTAACGCTGAAAGATCGGCTACGGGAGATTGAGAAAACCTTCTGGCCCCGTGGCCCGGCCTTCGACTCATTCCAGGCTGATGCCGCTCGTATTGAACAATTTATCGTTGGCGAATTTTCCACGGAGACTCACGGCCTGGCCATCTTTGCCTGTAGCGGGCGCGGCATGTTTGAAACCCTGGAAACCGGAACGCCCTTTGAAACCCAGGTGACCGTTGCCCCAGCGCCAAACCTGTTTCAGCTGGCGCGGCTGCTGGATGACCAGGAAACCAGCCTTGTGGCTCTGGTAGATACCAACACCACCCGGCTCTTTGTCACCCGCTGGGGCCACCTGGAGGAGGTGGACGGCCCTAACGACAAAAACACCAAGTTCTATCGCAAACGCGCCATGGGCGGCTGGTCGCAAGCCCGCTATCAGCGCCGCATAGATAATTTTCGGGCCGATTTTGCCAAAGAAGCGGCGGCAGCGATTGAGCAGCTAGTAACAGAAGAAGGGGTGGTGCGCGTGTTGCTGGCGGGCGACGAAGTGGCCATCCCGCTGCTGCGCGCTGCGCTGTCGCCCCAGGTGTCGGCCCTGCTGCATGATGAGGTGCTACGGCTCGACATGCGCACCCCGCCCGACGACATCAAACGCCAGATTGCGCCACTGCTGGCCCAGGCCGAACAGGAGGCCGACCACGCCCTGGCCGACCAGCTGCTGGCGGCGGTGCGAAGCAGTGGCCTGGGCGTAGCCGGGCTGGAAGCAACCCACCAGGCCCTGGAGTTTGGTCAGGTTGACACCCTGCTGCTGGCCCAGGAGGCCGAACTAGACGAGGAGACTCGGAGCGATCTGGTGCGGCGAGCGGCCCAGACCAGTGCTAGTGTTGAAATCGTCGCCGGACATGAAGGGCTTCAGCATGTGGGGGGCGTGGGCGCACTGCTGCGCTACCGCTTCGACGGCCAGGTGGCGGCTGTTGGCCAACACAGGTAGATTGGCCATTGCTGAGAATGAGGGCACGGGGAGCGCATTCGCCGCTCCCCACAAAGCAGTAGGTGTATACTCACACATTTGTAGAGATGGGTGCTGCCTGGTTGTGTCGTGCCCGCAGCAGCGTGAAGGCGCTGTTGACGAGGCCAATGTGGCTGAAGGCCTGCGGGTAGTTGCCCAACGCTGTGCCGTCTGCCGGGTCTACCTCTTCGGCCAGCAGGCCGTGGGGGCTAGCATAATCGAGGAGCTGGCGAAAGCGTTGTTCGGCCTCCTCCAGCCGCCCCATGCGAGCTAGCGCTTCCACCATCCAGAACGAGCAGAGCAAAAACGCGCCCTCATCGCCGGGCAGGTGGTCATCGGTGCGATAGCGGTAGACGAGCGGGCCGCGCCCCAGCTGCTGGTCAATTTGCTCCACCGTCGCCACCATGCGTGGGTCGTCTGGCGGGAGAAACCCTACCAGCGCCATGGTGAGCAGGCTGGCGTCGAGTTCTGCCGATTCGTAGCTCATGGTGAAGGCCTGCACCTCCTCGTGCCAGGCCTGGGCCAGGATGTCGGCGTGGATAGCCGCCCGCACCTGGTGCCAGCGTTCCCGCTCGTAGGGCCAGCCCTCGTGGTCGGCAATGCGTATGCCCCGATCCAGCGCGACCCAGCACATGAGCCGGGAATAGGTGTGCTGCTGCATCGGCCCACGTATCTCCCAAATGCCGTGATCCGGCTCCTGCCAGTGGTCGCAGACGTAGTTCACCTCATCGTGGAGCGTTTGCCACTGCGCGGGAGTCAGCAAATCACCCTGCTGCTCATAGAGGTAGGCCGCCCCCACCACTGGCCCATAAATATCGAGCTGGCGCTGGTCGAAGGCCCCATTGCCGATCCGCACCGGGCGCGACTCACGGTAGCCGTCCAGATGGTCGAGGGTCTGTTCGGCCAATTCCAGCTCGCCACCGATGCCGTACATCAGCCGCAACGGCGTGCCGTGCCGCTGGGCCTGCGCACCCAACCAGGCAAAAAAGTGGTACGCTTCCGCATGGTAGCCCAGCTGGTAGAAGGCCAGCAACGTGAGCGAAGCGTCGCGCAGCCAGGTGTAGCGGTAGTCCCAGTTGCGCACCCCGCCGATCCACTCCGGCAGCGAGGTCGTCGGCGCGGCGACGATGGCTCCAGAGGGCGCGTAGACCAGCAGCTTCAGCGTGATGGCCGAGCGCCGCACAGCGGCCTGCCAGGGGCCAGCGTAGGTGCAGCGGCCAATCCACTCCTGCCAGAAGCGGGCGGTGCGCTCGCGGGCTGTGGCCGCATCCGTGGGTATGCCGGGCGGGCCGCTGCGCAGCACACAGACAATGGACTCACCCGCCTGGAGATTCACGTGCAGCGTGGCGCTATCGCCATGCACCTGCCAGGGGTGGCTGCTTTCTAGGTGAAACGGCAGCTCGTGAGCCTCGAAGCGTAGGCCGTTGTCGTCGGCGTTGAGGGCCACCGGCTGACGGGCGTAGTCTGGGCGGGGGGCAAAGCGGCCATGCACTGCCAGCGTGCCCGCCGTGCAGCGCAGCACCCGGTACAGGTCGTGTTCGGGCGCGTCGCCATCCCAGGGCGGCATCCAGTCTTCCAGCTCGGCCTGGCCCGTGGCCGTGGTAAAGCGGGTGCGTACAATGGCGGTTTCGCCGTCGTATTCCTGTTCGCTAGCGGTGATGGCGGCGGGTGCAAGCAGCCAGTCACCGCCGTTGGCAGCATCGAGCAGGGCCGCAAACAGGCTCGGCGAGTCGAAGCGGGGCCAGGGCAACCAAACCACGCGCCCGTCGCAGCCGACGAGCGCGGCGGTGTGCAGGTCGCCAATCAGGCCATGCTGGTTGATAGGAAGGTATGACATATTTGAGTGACGAGTGATGAGTGATGAGTGACGAGTGACGAGTGACGAGTGACGGTTCGAACTTCCAATTGATCGCGATACTTCTGGCATGCTCAGTGGTGAAACAACTCAGCGCCTATTTCACAACACTGGGGGTGTAGCAATAAGGAAGCCAGCATGGCATTGCAAAGCGCTCCTGGCAGTTACGATGTGGTTATATGGCGAACAGGTGAGAATTGGCAGGATTATGTTCTCAGCCGCGCATGCAAGCGAGGATGGTGAATCAGAGCAACTATCAACATACCAAAACCGTTCTTGACGCAGTCGCTATGCCTTTTGCCGATATACGCAATTGTGCCCAGGTAAATACAACTGTGAACAATGCAACTGTTTACTGTGAAGCGTCCATTCTTCGGCGGCCCCTCGTTTGAATGGGTGCGTGATTCCCAGAACAACAATCTGTTTCGGCTTGTTTACACAGGGAGCGATCTCGATGTGCTTGAAGCCGTCGAAGCGCAACAACCGGCGGAGGTGTTATTTGTCGCCTGTGTGGTACTCCTGGCACTTTGTCACATCTAGTCCAATCCAACCGTACCATTCGCGTGGGGCGACCACTACCGGGTGGCCGGGCAGAGCGAGATGCCCGCGCCGATGATGACCAACCGGCCCGGCTTGCGCCAGCTTCAGCCCCGCCGCACCTGGGCCAGCCCTGAAGGATTTCGGTGGTAGAATTGTCTGGTACCTATGCACTCATGAGCTGATTATTTACACGAGGTACGCGGTCGTACACAAGCGTTTGGAACGCGAAACCCACGAGCATGCGCGAAACCCACGAACGATCGCTGGCTTTCGCGCACTTTGTGTTCCAACGCCTCCGCACCGCGTACCTCGTGTTATGAACTGACGAACAGGGCGTATGCGGTCGCTTGTTGGACGGGAGGTTTAGCGGGTTGCAAACCCTCCAGAAATATGCTGGTTCTGCCCACAGACGCAGAACAAAGGCTAGTTGGCAGCGGCATAGTCGCGCCCAAACCTTTTGTGGCCTTCTCGACCTTGGCATGATGCGACTGCTCTTCTTTCCCGTGCTCTGGTTCAGCCGGGCTCGGCTCCACCGCTGCCTGGCTGGCAAAACCGTGCTCATCACCGGGGCTAGCTATGGCATCGGCGCATGCCTGGCCGAGACCCTGGCCCCCACTGGTGCCCGGCTGTTGCTGGTCGCCCGCACCAGGGCGCAGCTGCAAGAGGTGCAGCGGCGGGTTGTGGCAC
>JALONX010000622.1 GCA_025454695.1 Chloroflexaceae bacterium | reverse complement strand
TTCGGGCTGCTGAGTCTGGCTGGTTGGCTGCTCACCGGCTGTCTCGGCATTAATCGGGTGACTTATACCATTCCCGATACCTACGAAGGGTTCCTGGTGATTGAATATGATTGCCCGAATGGCACGGCCCGCACGGCCAGCGGCGGGACGGTTCATATTACCTTCCAGGATAATGGGGTTGCCTGTGTCCGTGAAAGCTACACCGACGCCTATCCCGGTGGTGCGCGTTTTATGGAACGCATCCAAACCCGCAGTGGGCAGACGGTACGCTATCAAGGGCGGTGGGACGCCACGGCGCAAGGCTATGCGATGACCGATTTTAGCGTAGTGCGCCATAGTGCTAGTGGAGCAACCCCCAATTTAACCTATTCCATTCAATGGGTTGGACGCATGGAACACCTTACCGAGTTGCTCCGTACTGATCAGTATCGAGAAGCCGAGGCAAGCTTTCTCGAACAGCAACTAGGTATTTCACGACTTATTGGCGAACCACGCCGCACACCCCAGCCCACACCCTAAAGGAACCGACGTACTATCCCACATGTCATAGGGAAACACCGCCAGCAGCAGCGTCGGCACGCGCAGCTGGCACCTCGGCGACGCCCTCGGCTCCGTCCGCCAAACCCCCGATGATAGCGGGGCTGCCCTGGGCAGCACCAGCTACGACCCCTGGGGCGAGGTACAAAGCGGCACAGTGCCCACCTTCGGCTTCACCGGCGAACTCCAGACCGACGGCCTGGTTCACCTGCGGGCGCGGTGGTACCAGCCGTCGAATAGAAAATTAATCAGTCGCGATATATAGCCTGGCTGGAGTAGCCATCCTGAGTCCCTGCATGCGTATGTGTATGCTAAAAATAATCGGATTCGGTTCGTTGATCCATCCGGATATACGTGATACCTTAATGAAGACTTCGAAACCACAATAAGCATCAGGGGAGCAGTGGCTCGGGTGTCGCTGCTCCCCTCCTGGTACTGTTAAATAAGGAAATAGCATGCAATCTGGTAATGAGTCCTCAACACAGCGTCAATCGCCCTTTGGGTTCATCTATACATCTTTGGGGCGGAAGTTTGCAGCTGGAGCTGGTGCGCTTAGTTTTGGGGGGTATTTTGTGGTGGTAAGTGTGACGAGCTACGTTGCAACGGCAACCGAGCTGGATAATCTCCAGACACGTCCAGATGCAGACGTTGCTTTCTTCCTGTTAACTAATCTCCTTACGGCATATCGAGGCATGTTATGGGGTTTGTTTTTTACTGCTTTGGGATGCGTGTTCATGGTTAGTTGGCTCCTCGAACGCCAACGAATACAGCTGCAATCCCGATAGGGAAGTCGAACATCGTGAAACGTTGAATGAGGGATAAGCGCGGTGGCTTAGGGTACTACCACCCTGGCGAGTTACGCCTACGACACGGCGGGGCGGCTGGCCACGCTGACCCGATCCAACGGGGCCACCGAGAGCGGCGCAACCAGCAACGCCTACAGCTATGGCTACGACCTGGCCGGGAACCGCACCAGCGTCACCACCAACGGCGTCACGGCGACGTTCAGCTTCAACGCCGCTAACCAGCGCACCGACTTGACGTATGATGCGGCGGGCAACCTGACGAGCGACGGCACTACTCGTTACGCCTGGCGCGTTTGACTCCCCTGCCTCGGCCTGCTATCCTTGATGGATTGCAGTTAGCAGTTAGCAGTTGCCAGTTGCCAGTTGCCAGTTGCCAGTTGCCAGTTGCCAGTTGCCAGTTGCCAGTTGCCAGTTAGCAGTTCCCAGTTGGCAGTTGGCAGTTGCCAGTTGCCAGTTAGCAGTTCCCAGTTGGCAGTTGGCAGTTGGCAGTTAGCAGTTCCCAGTTAGCAGTTCCCAGTTAGCAGATTTACGCAGTACGCAGTACGTTTCACTCATAACTCGTAACTCGTAACTCGTAACTCGTAACTCGTAACTCGTCATTCGAGATGATCTGGACAATCTCCGACCTCCATCTTTCATCCGTGCAGCCCAAGCCGATGGATATTTTTGGTAGCCATTGGAAGGGCCACCCTGAGCGCATCGCCGCTGCCTGGCATGCCCGCGTGCAGCCGGAAGATTATGTGCTGCTGGCGGGCGACACCTCGTGGGCCATGCGCCTGGACGACGCGCTGGTTGATTTGCGCTGGATTGATGCGCTGCCAGGGCGCAAGGTGCTGATTAAGGGCAACCACGACTACTGGTGGGATCGGGTTGGGCCGCTGCGCCCCCACCTGCCGCCCAGCATCAGCGCCGTGGAAGCCGACGCGGTGGACATTGGCAGCGCCGTGGTCTGTGGGACGCGGGGTTGGGTGACGCCGGAAACCCCAGGCTACAACCCCGCCACCGATGAGCGCATCTACAACCGGGAACTGGGGCGGCTGGACAGAGCGCTGGCCGCTGCCGCAAAGCTCAACAGCGACGGCCGCCCGCTGATTGTGATGATCCACTACCCGCCCTTTATCAACCGCCAGCCCACCGAGTTTGCCCGTCGCATCGCCGCCGCCGGGGCTGCCGCCTGCATCTATGGCCACCTGCACCGCCGCGAAGACTGGGCCAGCGCCACCCAGGGCGTTGTGGACGGCGTCTTCTACCAACTCACCGCATGCGACTACCTGGGCTTTGGGCCGGTGGGCGTGCGTGGACTCAGCGGGCCAGCCTAGCATGTGCTGGTCTGCCCCTGCTAAAAAATTTACACTTTTGTTACAGACTTCCTCTTCACAGCGCCCACTTCATCCAGTAGGATAAGCAAAGCAAACAGAAACTACCGGAGTTGAACCGTCACCAGTGATGACAGTTGTCAACCGTTTCCCGCCGAACATCTGGTTCTGGCGTTGGCTTTGCTGTGCCCAAAAAGCAGTAGTAGCAGAGAAAGGACGTGCAATGCACGGTACAATAGACAATACACGCCTGGCCCAGGCATGGCAGCATGACGGCGGTTCGCTGCTGGTGCAGAAGGCCGGGTTGGCCATGGCCACCGCCGTGCTCATCCTGGGCCTGGCAGTGATGTTTTCCACCCGTGGCGGCGAGATTGGCAACAGCCTGGTGCAGGTCTTCACCTGCCAGTTGGGGCGCTTTGGCGGGGGCGGCGGCGCAGGCTGCGGCGCACCAGCGGCAACCACACCGGGCGGCGGTGGGGGTGGTGCGCCCAGTGTGCCACAGGCGGACTCAGGCGGGGGTGGCGGTTGGCTCGACGGTCTTCAAACTGCCCTTGATGTGATCGGTCTCATTCCGGTGATCGGCGAACCGGTTGACCTAGTGAATGGCGTTATCTATGCCGCACGGGGCGATTGGCTCAATGCCGGGTTATCCTTCACAGCGATGATCCCCATCGGCGGGCAAGCGGCGACGGGCAGCAAACTCGTCCTGAAATATGGCGATGAAGCGGTAGCGGTGGTGCGCAATGGTGAGCGCGTGGCAGACGCTGCGCCGCACTGGCGACGCTTTCCATGCTATAACAGCTTCACGGCGACGACCCCGGTGCTTACGCCCAGTGGCCTTGTCCCCATTAGTGCCATTGAGATCGGCGACCATGTGCTTGCCTGGAACAGTGCTACCGGGACAACTGGCGCTTACACCGTTACCAATGTTATCTCGCATCGCACCATTGCGCCCAAGAGCATCAATGTTGTGCTGACGATAGATGGGCAACGGCTGGTCAGTACACCAGAACACCGCTTCTATACGGTTGATAGGGGCTGGGTAGAAGCAAAGGATTTGCGAGTAGCTGAACGAATCAGAACCATCGACTCTGATGTAGCAACTGTGCAGGGATTTGCTATTGAAGCACGTACTTCCAGGATGTACAATCTCACCGTGGCTACGGCCCACACATTCTTTGTGGGCACCGATGGCTGGTTGGTGCATAACACCGATTGCGACTGGTGGCTGGTTGATCCTGAGAACTATGTCAAAGTCCGCGATCGCACACTCCCGGCTGAAGGTGGGCCACCTATGGGGGCAATTGGTCGGTTTGATGACAACGGAAACCTGCGACAGATCGGATTGTACGATCATGAAGGTAATGTCGTTTTTCACATTGATGCGCCAGATGGTCATACAAACAGCTGGCACTACCATGTGTTTGTGCCAGGCAACCCACAAACAGGGCATGGGGCTGGCGCAGGTCACCACCGGATAGACGACCTTGAACGCTTTCTACGTGAGCGGGGCTTTGACTTCGATGATTGGAATGTAGCGCCATAGCGCCAATGTTGCGTTCATATTCCCACGAAGCGGCCCTGGAGCTACTGCATGGGAACGTCGCTGTAGAGAAAGAAACCGCCATGCCAACGGAACTGACTGTCGAAAGTATCACAGCCTTTCGCAACCGCTTTGGTTTGCTCCACGACGCGGTGATCCACAAGAAGCACACGGGGC
>JALONX010000621.1 GCA_025454695.1 Chloroflexaceae bacterium | reverse complement strand
GCCTCCTCACCTTTATTGCCCGAGGTACAGCTGTCCGTTGCGAGTGTGTTTGATGTGCAGTAGGTTGGCTGAAATGTTGTTGGTACTGCCCGTGCTATACTCGTGATATGCCTGCCATTCAACACCTGCCCGAACTGATTGACAACCTCCCCGCCGACCTGCGCAGTGCCGCCGGGCGGCTTTTATTTGTGGAACGGACTCACGGGCGCACTGTGCCACCTGACGCCATGCTACCCTGGCTGGTGCGGCAATTTGGCGATGTGGATCCGGTGCAGGATCAGGCGATTGTACGAGTGCTGAACCGCTGGACGCTGGACGGCGCAGTCTACAACCCACTGCGGGCACTGCGCCCGCTAGACGAACAGCAGCAGCACGACGATGCTGATGCCGCACTGGAAGCGGCGATTGCCGCCAGTGCCGGGGCACATGATATGTTTCACGAGCCGTTGCAGCACACCACCACCGACGTTTTTGGCCGCATCCGGGGCCGCTATTGTGTGACGGCGGCCAATATTGCAAAGTGCGCAGGCTGGCACGGCGTGGTGATCTTCGATCAGTTTCACCCGCTGCGCTTCAGCCGCCCAGAGTTGCTCGACTATTTCGACACGGCGCTACGCTGGCTGGCAGCAGCCCATGCCGCCGATGGTGCGGCCCGCTTCCCGCTCATCATCTGGAATTGTTTGTGGAAAGCGGGCGCATCTATTGTGCATGGCCACATGCAGATGCTGCTCTCGCCAACGCTGCCCTTTAGCACCGTGGAGCGCTGGCGGCAAGCGGCGGCGACTTACGGTGAGCGCACCGGCCACAACTACCACGACGAGTTGGCCCAGCTGCATGCCGGGCTTGGCCTGGCCTTGCACCATGTGGGATCGGTGCGGGGCTATGTAACGTTGACGCCGACAAAAGACCGCGAACTGCTGCTGACCACGCCTGCCCTGCCGTGGGGCGATGGCGAAGCGCTGCCCATGCGTGAGGCGCTGGTGCCGCTGTGGGGTGCAACTCACACGGCCCTGCGCGGGCTGATTGAGGGCCAGGATGTGCGTAGCTTCAATGTGGCGGTGTACCTGCCGCCGTTTGGCCCGCCCGACCCCGAGTGGGCCAGCATGCCGGTCTGCATGCGCGTGGTGGATCGGGGTGCGCCCATGCAGCGGGCGGTGAACCTTGGCGCGATGGAACTGTTCGGCAGCAGTGTCATCACCGCCGACCCGTTTGAAGTAGCCCGACTTCTTAACAACTCTTCACGCTAAACATGCTTCGGCTGTGTTACAATACTATAGTATACAGGTGTAGAACGTTTTTCAACGAGAGGAGGGCACGATGGCAGCAACACCCGGCACGGCTGATCTAGCCCGGAATCTCTGGGAGCGGCTGGAAACACTGGGTCGCCCGGTCACCTTCCGCCGCCACAGCTTTATCTACACCCCCACCCAGCCTGCCCACGCCCTCTACCTGTTGCGGGGCGGTCAGGTGAGTCTGCAACTGCTTTCCACCAACGGCAAAATTCTTACCTTGAAGGTGATCGAGGCTGGTCAACTCTTTGGCCACAGCGCCCTGATGCCGAACGCAACTTACGATACCTCGGCGGAGGCACTGAAAACGGTGAGCGCCACGGTGGTGCCACGGCAGGCCGTGCTGAGTCTGCTGGAAGCTCAACCAGGTCTCAGCATGGCGCTGATCGAGTCGTTTGGGCAGCACAATGCGATGGTAAGCCGCCGTTTAGAGGAAGTGGCCTTTAAGTCGGTTCCGGCCCGCCTGGCCTCGCTGCTGCTCGACATGGCCGGTTCTAGCGCCGGAGCGGCCCCTTCCCATGTGCCGCATCGCACCCACCAGCAATTGGCCGAGATGGTGAACGCCTACCGTGAGACGGTAACGAAGATTATTAACCAATTTCGCGCCGCTCGCCTGCTCGACATTGACCGCAGCGGCATCACGTTGTTGAACCCGACCCGCCTGCGGGAGCTGGCGCAGAGCTAGTTCAATCTTAAATGTTGGATGTTGGATTGTCAGCGTTCTGTGCATAAAGACGCATCAGGCCAAAAAAATTGCCATACAGAAAGAGCGGTGCAAGTGCTTGCACCGCTCCTTTTTTGTGGTTGATTTGCATCAGGCTGTGCGTGCCCGCTGCCACAGAAAGACCCCCAGGCCGATCAGAATCATTGGCAACAGAAAGGGCTTCAAGCTCATTGGCACCAGCATCTGCAACATGAAGAACGTACCGAGGGCAAGCAACACAATACCGATATTGGTGCTGCGGCGCTGCGCCTCATCGGCACGGGGCTGCTGGCTGCCCACATTGTTGATGGGAATTTCAAACTCCGGCTCGTCGGGCTGGCCCATGCGCGGGTCGGCCCGCAGGGGGGTGGTGTCGCCGGTCTGGGGGTTGCGCTCCGGTTCCAGCGGCATGATGATCCAGAGCAGTGGGTAGAGCAAAACTGTTACGCCGCTGAAGGCCAGCACCACAAAGGCCAGGCGCACCAGCACCGGGTCAATCTGCACATAGCGGGCGATGCCCCCGGCCACCCCACCAATCACCGTATCCGTTCGGCTTCGCATCAGCCGTTGTGTTGCATCCATCGCCGTCACTCCTTCGCTCTAACCGTTCCTTGCTGTTAGTGAGACGGTGAGAGACCGGAGATTGTTGCGAGCTGGCGTGATACAATGATAGCGGAGGAGCACATGTTTGAACTGACCGACCACCGCCTGCGCCAGCGCGAATATCTGTTGCAGATCAGCCGGGCGATCACAGCCCAACTTGACGTAACCAGTGTGTTGAGCCTGGTGATTGGGTATGCGGTGGAGATGCTGGCGGGCAACTCGGGGTTGATCGCGCTGTATGACGATGACGGCGGCGACGAGCTGCGGGTACGGGCTTCTGCTGGGCTGCCCCGTGACGTGTGGCCAGCCTTCGCCCCGCTGCTGGCGCTGCAACTTGAGGAAACGGCCCACGAGCGCCTGCGAGAAACGCTCCGTGATATTTCCACTGACACGGGTCTGAACCTGCGCCAGCTCATTGCGCTGCCGCTGACGATTCGTGACACCCCGATTGGGGTGATTTATGTTTTTCGGGCGGCGCTCAACGTGGCCTTCTCAGCCGATGACCGCCAGGTGTTGCAGGCCTTCGCCGACCAGGCTGCCATTGCGGTGAGTAACGCCCGGCTCTACCAGGGCGTGCTGCGGGAGAAGCAGCGCCTGGACGCGATGATCGAACAGAGCGCTGATGGGGTGATGATTCTCGACAACCGCTGGCGCATTACCACCTTCAACAAGGCTATGGAGCAGCTCACCGGCTGGCCCCGCGAAGAGGCCATCGGGCGACCATGTGCCGAGGTGCTGGGTTTTCACAATAGTCAAGGCCGCGAGATTTGCCCTGCCGACTGCCCCTTGCAGAACCTACCCCATGTGCCCAACCCGGTGGTGGAGGGTTGGATCACCACCCGTGACGGGCGCGAACTCTACCTGCAAAGCCGCTACGCACCGCAGCGGGGGGCGCGGGGCACCTTTCTGGGGGCCATCGCCAACGTGCGCGACATTACCGACCAGAAGCGCGAGGAGGAGCTGCAAAGCACCTTTGTGTCGGTCATTTCGCACGAACTCAAAACACCGGTGAGCATCATCAAGGGCTACGCGGGCACGCTGGCCCGCGAGGATGCCACATGGAGCCAGGAGACGCTGCGTGACGGGCTGCGGGTGATTGAGGAAGAAGCCGACCGGCTGGCCCGCCAGATCCAGGATTTGCTGGATGTGTCGCGGGTGCAGGCCGGGGGCTTGCGGCTGGAACTGACCGACTGGCCGCTGCCGCCGCTGGCGCAGGAGGTGGCCCACGGTTTCGCCGCCCAGACCGACGCCCAGTTCGCGTTTGAGTTGCGGTTCCCCGACGATTTTCCGCCCGTGCATGCCGATTACGAACGCATCCGCATGGTGCTGACCAACCTCGTCTCAAATGCGGTGAAGTACAGCCCCGACGGCGGCACCATCCGCATTGGCGGTTGGGCCGAAGACGGGCGGGCCATCATCCATGTGGCCGACCAGGGCATCGGCATCCCGCCGGAGGAGCAGCAGCGCATCTTCGAGCGCTTCTACCGGGTGGACAACCGGCTGCGCCGTGAGACGCAGGGCAGCGGTTTGGGCCTCTTTCTCACCCGCTCCATTATCGAGGCCCACGGCGGGCGCATCTGGGTGGAAAGCCAGGTAGGGCGCGGCTCACGTTTTATCTTCACCCTGCCGCTGGCACCGCGAAGGCTGGAAGTTCACGATTCGTAACACTCCGAATTTTGCCACAAAGGGCACGGAGGGCACAGAGGTAGTTAGCCGAGAGCTTTGTGTCGGGCTGTGGGGCTTGTGGGAGCCAACTTGACCGTCACAGAACTAACTTCTAATCT
>JALONX010000620.1 GCA_025454695.1 Chloroflexaceae bacterium | reverse complement strand
CCATTGCGCATGAAACCGGCCAGTTTCCACAGCAGCGCCCCGCCCATGCCTACCACCAGTGCATACACGGGGGCGGCAATGCTGGCGCGAAAGGAGTGAATGCCCGGTTCCGTGAGGCTGGCGGGCAGCGGGGCCAGCAGCAGCGCCCCCAGGAAAAGCCATGTTGAAGCTCTCGCAAAGGCACGAAGGCACAAAGGTGTTTCATCGGCATGTTCCTCTGCATTCCTTTGCAAGCTTTGCGCCTTTGCGTGAGTCTTTTCTGCCTTTCTTGGTGAGCTTTGCGCCTTTGCGAGAGATTGTTGCGGGCTTTGTGCCTTTGCGAGAGGCTGTTCAGCGTCGTGGCGGCGGGCGAGCTGCCAGGCCAGGGCCGCTAGCCCGGCCAGGGCCAGCGGTGCCTCCGCCGGGAGTTGCTGGCCCCGCCCCGGTGGCCCGTGGATGGGGTCGCCGTCACCCTCGCTGTAGTAGAAGGCGGGTTGAAAATAGGCGCTGTAGTTTGTCCACCATGTGGCCAACCAGTCCCCCGGCGACTCAGCCCGAATAGTGGCCTGGTTCAGGCGGGTGCTGCTGGCTGGGTTGAACAGCGTGCTCACCACAAATGGCAACCAGAGCAACCCCAGCAGCAGCCCGGCGGCAAGCCAATGGTGGGCCGTCCGCCAGCCGTGGCGCAGCAGGGCCAGCCCCACCGCCCAGGCGGTGAACAGCGGTACCGCCAGCTTCAGCGTGGGGTAGGCATGCAGCAGCACGCCCGCCGCCAGCGCCAGGGCCAGCGCCGCCCGCGCCGTGCCGTGGTGCAAGAAGTGCAGCCCGGCCCACAGCAGCATCAGCCATGCGGTGGGGCCAAGGGCAGGCGGCAGGGCAAAGCGGCTCAGAAAAATCTGCCATGGCGAGATGGCCGCCACCAGCGCCGCCAGCACCGCCCCGGCCAGCGGCAGCCCCAGCAGCCGGGCTACTCGGTAGGTCAGCGGCACGGCGGCTGCGCCCCACAGCGCCACCACCATGCGCCCCACCGGCAGCTGCGGGCCGAAGATTGCCACCGGCAACAGCTCCATGTAGGTCAACAGCGGCGAAATCCAGTCGCCCAGGGCCTCTTGCGCCCCCAGCGGCAGCCAGTTGCCCAGGTGATCGCGCCCGGTGCGGGCGATATGCAGGGCATCAACCAGGCTGATCACCTCATCCTGGCTCCAGCCCGGCGGCGCACGGGTGATGAAGGCTATCCGCAGCCCCAGACCCAGCAGCGTCAGCCCGGCCACCAAGCCATAGCCGCGCCGCGCCGCCCAGAGCCAGCCAGCCAGCAGCCCGGTGGCCAGGCTAGCCAGGACAGCACTTTCGCCCACGGCCTGCAACGGCAGCCCATAGGGACGAGCCTCCACACCATGCAACTGCACACCGAGCCAGCGGCTATCACCCACCGGTGGCTGGGCCACGTTGCTCCGCAGCAGCAGTTCGGCCTGGCCCGGCGGCAGCAGCACATGGTAGCGCTGCGTCCGTTCCGGTGGCGCAAAGCTAGCAATCAGGCCCGCCTCGGTGGAGAGACTCACGGCGGGGGTGGGCGCACCAGGCCAGCGGGAGCCGTTCAGCCGCAGTTCCACCAGCGTCGGCCCAGTGCCCGCCCGCAGCGGCACCCGCACCTGGCTGCTTGTCCACTGGTAGAGGCTGGCCAGGTCGCGCTCGCGGTACAACCCGACGATGGCGGCGGGGTCGGCGGCGGGGCGCGCAAAGAGCGCAGCCAGCGCCAGTAGCATGCAGCCCAACCAGAGCAGCCCCAACACTAGCCCATCGCGCCGCAAGCGTGGCTGTGGGCGACTCGTAGGAATGGCGGGCGACATCTGCATGAAGCAATGATACCCGATCCCTTGCAGGGGGCAAACGCATGTGACGAGTGACGAGTGACGAGTGACGATTAGCGATAGTTCAACAACGACATTCCTTGCCATGCTACACCCTGTCACCCCGAGCGAAGCGAGGGGTCTTCATCGCAGGGCAATGTGAGTCCCTCCCTGCGGTTGGAATGACATGGAGCTGTACGGGGTCTTCAGGGCAGCGCCGTGTAGATTTCTCCCTATGGTCGGAATGACAATGGAACGACGGCGTGGACAAAGCTCCCTTTCTCACGCTCCTTGATCAACTGACACATGCTGAAATGTGCCCTGCACCTACGGAAAAAGGCCGATACGCACACGAACGTATTTGCTATAATCCATACCATGCTATCACTTGTAACTCGTAACTCGTAACTTGTAACTCGTTATTCGCCAGGAGGTTGCCATGGCAGATCAGCCCCACCAAGTGTTGTTACCGTTGGAAGACACCCGCCCCACCGCGCCCCGCCAGACGATTGGCGGCAGCAGCGTGAGCTACACGCCTGCCCGCTCCATCCTCACCGAGTCCACTGGTTTTATGGATGGCTACGACTACACGCTTAATCCCTATTCGGGCTGCACCTTTGGCTGTTCCTACTGCTACGCGGCCTTTTTTGTGCGCGACAAAGCCCAGCAGGACACATGGGGCCAGTGGGTGCGCGTGAAAGACAACGCCCTGGAGCTGCTGCAACGCTGGCGCAAAAAACCGCTCCACGGCAAAACAATCTACATGAGCAGCGTGACCGACCCCTACCAGCCCCTTGAGCGCGACCTGCTCCTGACGCGGAGCCTGCTGGAGGAGCTGGCGAACTACCACAAGCCCCGGCTGGTAATCCAGACCCGCAGCCAGCTGGTGGTGCGCGACCTCGACCTGTTGCAACGTTTTGGGTCGGTGCAGGTGAATATGACGGTGACAACCGACGACGAGGCGGTGCGCAAAGCCTTCGAGCCGCACTGTTCCTCCATCCCGGCCCGCCTCAAGGCGATTGCCGACATTCAGGCCGCAGGCGTGGCTACATGCATTACAATGACTCCACTGTTGCCGGTGGCTGACGCGACGAGCTTTGCCGAACGGCTGCTAGCGACGGGGGTTGAGAAGTTCGTGGTGCAGCCCTTTCACCCCGAACGGGGCAAGTTTGTGGCAGGCACCCGCGACGAAGCCCTGGCGCTCTGCCGCGAACGGGGCTGGACGGCGGCCCGCTACCGCGAGGTGCTGGCGGTGTTACGGCAGCAGCTGCCGCAGCTAGCGGAGGGGAAAGACGGCTTTGCGCCGATATGAAGCGGCTCTCGCAACAGCATTTCGCACAAAGGCACAAAGGCACACAACTACATGTCTTCGTGTGAACCTGTGAGTCTGTGCTTGTGTACCAACGTTCCTGAATTAGCTCGCGCAAAGCCGCAAAGCGCGCTAAGACACGGTTCAGACGATACGAGCGAACGTTACAGTTTGAGCACAAACAGCACGTTACCAAAGGTCAATCCTGTCAATCCTGTCAATCCTGTCAGAACGTTGTCTAAAGAACTCAGCTGAACATACGTTTGAGTATCCTTTGCGAACTCTGCGCCTTTGCGAGCGGCTACAGAAGAGAAAGGAGCAACCGGATGACTTCAGAAGGACAACCAACCACGCGGCTCGGCCCCAACGGGGTGCGCTGGGAATACCGCGTGATGAGCATGAATGTGGATGGCTTTTTTGGCCCACACCTTGATGTGAATGAACTGGGCCAGTACCTCAACCAGGCTGGGAATGAGGGCTGGGAATTGGTCACGGTTCTCCCGGTGCAGCGCGGCGAGGGCCGCACCAGCGACCTGGTGGGCATCCTCAAACGCCCGGCCTGAGAAGGCTCTCGCAAAGGCGCAAAGATCGCAAAGAAACGTACAAGTACCACCTCTTTGTGTCTTTGTGCCTTTGTGAGAGAAACAACTACTCCACGAATGTCGCTTCCAGCGTACACTCCTCCAGGCCAGGGATGAGCAGTTTGGAGATGGGGCAGTTCTGTTTGGCGCTCTCAGCGGCGGCCTGGAACCCGGCGGCGTCGAGGCCGGGCACCTTGCCCTCGGTGGCCAGGTGAATTTTGGTGACCCTGGGGCCACCGCTGCCCATGGCTAATGTTACCGTTGCGATGGTAGAAACGTACTCGGGCACATGACCGCCCTGGCTCAAATCGTTTGACAGAGCCATGCTGTAGCAAGAAGCGTGGGCGGCGGCGATCAACTCTTCCGGGTTGCTGCCGCTGCCATTTTCAAAGCGGGAAACAAACGTCACCTTCGCGTCCTTTAGTGCCCCGCTCTGGGTCGAAACCTCGCCCGCACCTTTGGCCAGGTTGCCGCGCCATGTGGAATGGGCGGTACGATGAAACTCTGCCATAGGAATTCTCCTTTTTGTTTTATGAAATCTTACGCCTGAAACGCGAAACGTGAAACGTGACTTTATCTTTCACGTTTCACGTTTCACACGGTATCAACCTAGCATTTTCTACGCCGGGGGCGGGGCCGGATACCACTCCTCCGGGTCGGGCAGCACAAAATCT
>JALONX010000619.1 GCA_025454695.1 Chloroflexaceae bacterium | reverse complement strand
TCAAGGCCGAGGCCTGCTCGGGCTGCCGCATCTGCAACACCATGTGCCCCTACCATGCCATTACCTTCCACGAAGACCGCAAAATCTCCGAGGTGATCACGGCGCTGTGCCAGGGCTGCGGTGCATGTGTGGCGGCCTGCCCCAGCAACGCCATCACTGGCAACCACTTCACTCAGAAGCAGGTGCTGTCGCAGATCGAGGGCATCCTCTGGGACATGCGCCCGGCGGAGCAGGACGTGATGTGGCTCCAACCTGCGTAACCCGTGCTGCGTACTGCGTAAAGGTTGCCCGCAAAGGCGCAAAGGTCACAAAGGATTGCAGCATAACGAGCATACGCGACTCCTTTGCGCCTTTGCGCCTTTGCGAGAGCTATAGATAGAGGTTAGTTATGGATGAACCATTCCAGCCGGTGATTGTGGGCTTTCTGTGCAACTGGTGTTCGTACCGGGCGGCTGACCTGGCGGGAACGGCCCGCATTCACTATGCGCCCACCATGCGTCCCATCCGGGTGATGTGTACCGCCCGCATCGAGCCGGAGTTTGTGCTCAAAGCCCTGCGGGAAGGAGCCGATGGGGTGATGATCGCTGGTTGTCACCCCGGCGAGTGCCACTATGTCGAGGGCAACATCAAGGCCCTGCGGCGCTTCAAGCTGCTCAAGCTGCTGCTGCGGCAACTGGGCGTGGAAGACGAGCGGGTGCAACTGGTCTGGGCTGCCGCCTCCGAAGGCAAACAACTGGCCGAGGCGGTTGACCGTATGACCGAGCAAATTCGCCCGCTGGGGCCACTGCGCTGGAAGCAAACCGTGCTAGCAGCTGCGGAGGTTGGCGGTTAGTGAAGTTCTGAAACAGCTCTCACAAAGGCACAAAGACACAAAGGATAGCAAAAGAACGTGCATACGCGACCCCTTTGCGCCCCTTCGGCAGGATCAGGGCAGGCTTTGCGCCTTTGCGAGAGGCTTTCCGGCAGCTTTTTAGGAGCTACTTATGTCGAAGCTCAAATTTGCCATGTACTGGGCCGCCTCCTGCGGCGGGTGCGAAATCTCGCTGCTGAATATCGGCGAGGACATTCTGGCCGTGGATGCCGCCTTCGATATTGTCTTCTGGCCCTGCGCCGCCGACTTCAAGTACAAGGATGTGCAGGGCTACCCCGACGGCTACATTGACCTTTGCCTGTTTAACGGGGCCATTCGCAACTCGGAAAACGAGGAGATGGCCCACCTGCTGCGCCGCAAATCGAAGACCCTGGTGGCCTTTGGTTCCTGCGCCTACGAGGGCTGCATCCCCGGCCTTTCCAATCTGACGACGAAAGCGGCCACGCTGCGGGCCGCCTATAGCGACAGCTACAGCGGCGACGAGAGCCGCACCGTGCTGCCCCAGCCGGTGACGCAGGTGCCGGAGGGCGAACTTCACATCCCGCTCTTCTACGAGACGGTGCGGGCACTCGACCAGGTGGTGCCGGTAGACTACATCATGCCGGGCTGCCCGCCTGAGTCGCACCAGATCGCCGCTGTGGTGAAGGCGATCATCAGCGGGGCCGAGCTGCCGAAGCCGGGCGGAACGGTGATCGGCGCGGGCCAGGTGGCCGTGTGCGAGGAGTGCCCGCTGGCCAAAAACGTCAAGCAGATCACGCGCTTCTATCGGCCCTACGAACTGGTGCCAGAGCCGGGGCTGTGCCTGCTAGAACAGGGCCTGTTGTGTATGGGGCCAGCCACCCGTAGCGGCTGCGGTGCCCTCTGCCCACGGGTGAACATGCGCTGCGAAGGCTGCTACGGCCCGCTTGATGGCCAGGATCAGGGTGCCCGCATCCTTTCCGCCGTGGCCTCGGTGGTGAATGTGGGCAAAGCCGGTGAGGGCGAGGCCGAGATGGAAGCGGCGATTGAGGCTGCCATGGAAACGCTGGCCGACCCGGCGGGCACCTTCTACCGCTTCAGCATGGCCCATTCGTTGTTGCAGCGCACTCGATTTTAGATTTGCGATTTTGGAGTAGTACTCCGTCAACGACGTTTTGTTGCGGCGGAACGCCTGCTGAATCCCCCCTGCCCCCCTTGATAAGGGGGGAACACAGCTCTGGGGTGCGGAAAGCCCCCCTTTCAAAGGGGGGTTGGGGGGATTCTGGCGAACGAGCAAACCACCAGGAAACATCGTTGCCACCATCATGAGATCAAACGGAAAGCAAATAAAGGAAATGAAGGAAATATTTCGGAGCAGACTGATGTAATTTCCCTTATTTCCTTCATTTCCCTACTGATAATTCAATCTGGCAGAGGTTGCTATGAAACAGATCAGCATTGATCCCGTCACCAGGCTGGAAGGCCACGGCAAGATTGAGATCTTCCTGAATGACGAGGGCGATGTCGCCAACGCCTACTTCATCGTTCCCGAGCTGCGGGGCTTCGAGCAGTTCTGTGTGGGCCGCCCCGCCGAGGAGTTGCCCCGCATCACCGACCGCATCTGCGGGGTGTGCCCCGAGGCCCACCACATGGCCGCCACCAAAACCCTGGATGACCTGTTCCACGTGGAGCCGCCGGAGGTGACGAAGAAGCTACGCGAACTGTTCTACATGGCCTTCTACTGCGCCGACCACACCACCCACTTCTACGCCCTGGGTGGCCCCGACTTTGTGCTTGGCCCCGACGCGCCGCCAGCAGAGCGCAACATCCTGGGCGTGATTCACAAAGTCGGCCTGGAGATCGGCAAGGCCGTGATTGACATGCGCGTCCGCAACCATCACGTCATCAAAATGCTGGGCGGGCGCGGTGTGCATCCGGTGGCGGGGCTGCCGGGCGGCTGGAGCAAGCCCATCTCCGCTGAGGAGCGGGACGAGATTGTGCGGGTAGCCCTGCAGAATGTGGATTTTGGCCTCTTCAGCCTCAAGCTCTTTGCCGAGATTGTGCTGGGCAACCAGGCCTATGTGGACATGGTGCTGTCCGACACCTTCACCCATCGCACCTATTCGATGGGCACGGTGGACGCCCACAACCGGGTCAATTTCTACGACGGCAGGATCCGCGTGGTAGACCCGGACGGCCAGGAGTTCATCACGTATCACCCCCGCGACTATGGCCAGCACATCGCTGAACACGCCGAGCAGTGGACATACCTGAAGTTTCCCTATCTCAAAGGCGTGGGCTGGCGCGGCTTCGAGGACGGCAAAAACAGCGGCGTCTACATGGCCACGCCCCTTTCGCGGCTCAACGCCGCCGATGGCATGGCAACGCGGGCAGCCCAGGAAGCCTACGAGCAGCTGTATGAGACGCTGGGGAGCAAGAAGGCCAACGGACGCTACCAGCCGGTGCATTTCCGCCTGGCCATCCACTGGGCGCGGCTAGTTGAGCTGCTCTTTGCTGCCGAGCGCATGCTCGAACTGGCCAGCGACCCGGAGATCACCAACCCCAATGTGCGGGCCAAGATCACCGAAACGCCAACCGAGGGCGTGGGCAGCGTGGAGGCTCCCCGTGGCACGCTTACGCACCACTACTGGACGGACGAAAAGGGCATGGTGACGCGGATGAATCTGATCGTCGGCACCACCAACAACTACGCCCCGATTGCCATGTCGGTGAAAAAAGCGGCGATCGGGCTGATCCAGAAGGGCACCGTGGTGACGGAAGGGCTGCTGAACCGGATCGAAATGGCGTTCCGGGCCTACGACCCCTGCTTTGGCTGCGCCACCCACGCCCTGCCCGGCCAGATGCCGCTGGAAGTGGTGATCCGCGACCCAGCCGGGGGCGAAGTGCAGCGGCTCAGCCAGTTTATCTGATTGCAGAATGCAGATTGCAGAATGCAGATTAAACGGAGCCAATCTGCAATCTGCAATCTACAATCTGCAATTTCGCCGAGGCTTGTATGGCGACGCTAGTGCTTGGCATGGGCAATCCGATCTTGAGCGACGACGGAATCGGCTTTTGTGTGGCCGAGGCCGTGCGTGAGTCCCTGGCCGATGCACCGGACGTGGCGGTAGGCACGGCTAGCCTGGGCGGGCTGGCGCTAATGGAGGCGATGCTCGGCTACGAGCATGTCATTCTGATTGACGCGCTGCTGCGCCCCAACCCCCGGCCCGGAGCCATCCACCGGCTGACGCTAGATGACCTGCGGGCGCTTAGCCCGACTGAGCATAGCGCCTCGCCCCACGACACCAGCGTGGTGACGGCGCTGGAACTGGGGCGACAGGTGGGCCTGCCCGTTCCCCGTGACGTGGTGATCTACGCCGTCGAAGTCGCCAACGTCCTTGATTTTAGCGACCGCATGACGCCCGCCGTCGCCGAGGCTGTGCCGGAGGTGGCGGAGGCGGTGCTTCAAGAATTGCAGATTGGTTAGTGTCATCCGGTCTTCGCACATTGTCGGGTAGAATCGGTGTGTGTCACACAACCAGTGAAAGGATCACCTGATGCCAACCATTC
>JALONX010000618.1 GCA_025454695.1 Chloroflexaceae bacterium | reverse complement strand
AACAACATTCGTGAGTGTAGGGTTGCTGTTACTGAAATTTTCCATTCCACCACCAAACCTGGCAACATTGTGACTGATAACCACATTCGTGATACTCGGACTACTGTTATTCGTGTTCTCTATTCCACCACCGAAGCGAGCCTGGTTATGCCGAATGATGAGGTTGATCAGCGTCGGGCTACTCATTCTATTGAGAATGCCGCCACCACAACTAGTAGTAAAGCAACCGTTTCCATTGGCATTGCCGCCGGTAATTGTAAACCCATCCAGGGTCGCGCCGGTTGCACCCTCAACCACGTTATAACTATTCTCACCAGTATTGGCAAAATTGGCCCCATCGTCACCATTCAGGTCACCGGTCAGCGTGGCGACATTGGTGACCCAATCGCGCTGGCTGCGGGCGATTTCGCTTCCGGCAAAGCCGCCGTAGATCGCCACGCCGTTTTTGAGTACAAAACTAGCGTTGCGGTCGCCGTTTGGCCCAGCCGGGCGATAGCTGCAGCAAGCTGAGGATGAACAGAAGACGTAGGCTGGAACGCATGGCACAGAGTCCTTTCACATGAGAGAAACAGGTAACACGGTCAGCGCAACACCAGTGGCAAGAAGAGACGCTGAGCAGAAGCGGTCGCCGAAGCTACGCCATCCATAGATACATATTAGCATGTCACTCTTTAGAAACTCTTCAGAAACTCTTTAGTATAGAGGGCTTTATGGTAAATATAAGGTATAAGTAAAGTAACTTGCTCCCAGTCTTGGTAACCGGAAGCGAGCCACGAACAGAGCAGAGCCTCCGAACACGCACGAAACAGCGCTGTTATGCCACGATCTCCTGCTGTAAGGAGCGCATCAGTATCCGTTGTGGCCGCCGCTCCTGGTGTTGTCGAGGCTGGGGGAAAGCTGCTATAATGTCGTCCAGCAACCACCTTACCCCACTCAGGAGCATGCCAATGACACAGCAACGTCGTGTCGCGCTGTTTGTGACATGCATTGTGGATCAGATTTACCCCAACATTGGTTTTTCCACCGCCGAACTGCTTGAAGCCCAGGGCGTCCAGGTGCATGTGCCAAAGGGCCTCACCTGCTGCGGCCAGATGGCCTTTAACGCGGGCTTTCGTGACGATGCCTATGCCGTGGCCGGGCGCACGCTGGAGGTGCTGCGCAACCAGGGCGACGTGGTGTTGCCCTCCGGCTCCTGCGGCGCGATGATCCGCCACCTCTACCACGAACTCTTTCAGGGCACGCCCCACGAAGCCGCCGCCGATGAGTTGATTAGCCGCACCTATGAATTGACCGAATATCTGGTGGATGTGCTGGGCGTGACCGACGTGGGCGCTCGCTTCAATGGCCGGGTGACATGGCACGACGCCTGCCACGGCTATCGTTTCCTGGGGCTGAAGCAGCAGGGCCGGGCACTGCTGGCAAAGGTGCATGGGGCCGAGGTGGTGCCGCTGCCCGGCTGCGACCAGTGCTGCGGCTTCGGTGGGCTGTTTGCGGTGAAGCAGGCCGCCCTTTCGGAAGCGATGCTAGCCAGCAAGCTGGAGAACATCGCCAAAACTGAAGCCGACCTGCTGGTGGTAGGCGACGCCAGCTGCATGACCCAGATGCAGGGCGGCCTCAATCGCACCACCACAAGAACAAAGGCCCGACACATTGCCGAACTGCTGGCGAATAAGCTCTGAGCAGTCTGCCCAGCAGCCCTCTCACAAAGGCACAAAGGCACAAAGGTCTGCGGAACGTTGCTCAATCTAAATCTATATGAGGTGATGATGATCCAGACCGCACAACTCCCGCTCGGTGTTGAACTGCGTCAGCTCACCATGCACCGCGACGACCGGGGGAGCTTTACCGAAATCTATCGAGCCATGTGGCCCACGGGCGTCCAGCCCATTCAGTGGAATCTGGTGCAATCGGCGGCGGGGGTGCTGCGAGGCGTGCATGTGCATGTGCGCCACGCCGATTACCTCATCATCGCCGCCGGGCGGGCCAGCGTGGGCTTGCATGATCTACGGTCCGACTCGCCCACGGCGGGCAAGGCGGCGCTGGTTGAGATGTGCGGCGAGCACCTGGCGGCAATCACCATTCCGCCTGGTGTGGCCCACGGCTTCTACTTTCACGAACCGTCTATGCACATCTACGCCGTGTCCCACTACTGGGACACCGCCGATGAGCTGGGCTGCCGCTGGGACGACCCGGCGCTGGCCATCCCCTGGCCCAAGGCCCGCGCTCACATCTCCCCCCGCGACGCAGCCCTGCCCGGCCTGACCGCCCTCAAACAGGAATTGGCGGCGGCGCTCGTTTCAGCTATCTAAGCTACTAGCGGATGATTGGATAATTCTACATGACCTACGTTCGGGATAGGCAAGCGCACCCGCAGCAGCATCCTGAGTAGGCCACCCCCTATGGTCATGCCTGTCAGCCGGGCTTCCAACTGGCCGTATCGAAGGATGCGGATCGTGCCACCGATCCGCATCCTTCGATACGGCCAGGAGACTTGCGGGCGGATGGACGGATGTTGGGGGATGGCCTACTCAGGATGCTGCACCCGCATGGCAATGGGTGGTTCGTTTTCTTAAACGAGCAGGCGTCCTGCCAACCAGAACCGCCTGGTGAGCCGGGGGCACTCCTCCAGCGCCTGGCCCGAACTGACGTTACATACGTCCGCACCACATGCACCTTGCGTTTCACCTGCGTCATCTGCGGATAAAAAGATTTGTTTCGCACTGGTTCTGGATGCTACGTAGGTAGCCCGGCCAAGGCCCGCAACTCCGCAATACGACTCACCACAAGCGCCGCTTCGGCGGCACTGGAGCGGGGCGGTGGGCCACCTCGTAGATGCTCTACAAAGGCCCGCAGCTCCAGTTCCAGCGGCATGGCGGCGGCAAGCGGCTCGCGCTCGGTGGTGGCCGCGCCGGGGTTGCTGGGGTCACCGCCGCGCACAATGGTGAGTGCGTCGCTGTAGGCATCGCCCAGCACCGCCACGCCTTCCTCGCAGTGGAGCCTTACCTCGCGGAAGTGGCGTTCCCAGCGGCAGGAAACTTCAATCGCTACCCAGGGCGCATCGCCCAGCACACCGATGATGCCGACTGGCTCTGCGCCGCGCCGCTCGGCAAAGGCCATGCGGGCCGGGGGCAAGTGGCCCAGAATCTCCAGCGCAATCGAAAGGTCGTGGGGTGCGAGGTGCCAAAGCGTGTCCACATCGCTGTGGGGGTTGCCCCACTGGGCGCGGGTAGAGCGCACGCCCGATACCGCGCCCAACTCCCCGTTGCGGGCAATCGCCGCCAGCCGCTCGATGCCGGGGTGGTAGCGCCACTTGTCCATCACAAACAGCCGCTCCGGGGCCAATTGGGCCAGCCGGGTTGCAGCGGTGGCACTCGCCGCCAGTGGTTTTTCGCAAAAGATGGGCACGCCACGGGGCAACAGGGCTTCAAGCACCTCCACATGGCTGCTGGTGGCCGAGGCAACCACAATGCCCTGCACCGGGGGCAGCGATTCCAGCGCCGCCACAATGGAGGCCGCGCCGCCCGCCTGGGCATTGGCCCGGCTCCGTTCCGAACGGGCCACCACATGCACCCGGCAGCCCAGGTTGCGCAGGTCGCGCAGAATATGGCGGCCCCAGTTGCCGCAGCCCACCAGACCGATCTCAAGCTGTTTGTTCATGGTTGTCTTCTTTTCAACGGAGCTAATCCACGCCGCGAACGCATGCGACGGCGGTAGAGCTGATATTTCAAGGACTGCATTTGAAACAGCGGCCAGCGCTGGTCATCAAAATGGAGCGTCATCTGTCGCCACATCCAGCGCAGCGGCGTGAGCCACGCGCCAAGCGCACTGGGTGTGTCGTCGGGGCGCACCGCACCCAGCGCCAGGGCCATGTCCATCAGCAGGCGCGCTTCCAGCTGGCGGGGGTTCGTCAGCAGTTCTTCGAGGTAGGCCTGTTGGGGCGGCACGCCTTGCATGCTGTAGGTTTTCCACCAGAGCGAGGGCAGGTGCAGCACGCTCATCTGGCGGCAGGCCCGAATCGTCTTTCCGGCCCGGTAGATGCGGCGCAGGTAGTCGAAATCTACCCCGCTGTGGGTTTGTTGCGGCGCAGGCCAGAAGCCGCACTCGTCCACCAGTTCGCGGCGGTGCAACCAGCCCGAGGGAGTGATGAAGTGGGTGGCGTAGCTGTGGTGGGGCGGCGGTGCGCCCTGGGCCTCCACCCGTCCGTTGGGGCCAAGCAGCACCACGAGGGCATGCACGAGGTCGGCCCCGCTGCTGCTGATCTCGTGCAGCAGGCCCGACAGATGCCAGGGCAACCAGAGGTCGTCGTGGTTGCTGTAGGCGATGTAGCGCCCCCGCGCCCGGCGCAGGCCCTCGTTGTTGGGGCCGCTCTGGCTGGTGCTGTTAAATGGCAGGTTGTACCAGTGAAAACGCGGCTCGTTAAAAGCGGCAACCACCGCGCCACTATCGTCGCTACAACCGTCGCCAACCACCCACACCTCGTAGTCGGTCAATTCCTGGGCCAGAATGCCCCGCAGGGTGAGAACCAGCGTGGCGCTGCTGTTGTAGGTCGGCACGATGATCGTGACCAGCGGCGAGTCGTTGTTCATAAGGCTTGCTCGGCAGGTAGATACGCGGAAGGCGGCGGTAGTGTACACGAGGGTGGGCTATTTTTCAACCTGTGAGGAGCTATGCAGTTGTCACTACACAGGCTTTTTGTGGTGGAACGTTACGGCATATCCTGAGTATTTCGTCAACGGCGTTTTCTTGCACCGCCCATCTGTGTCACCCCCAGCAGAGCGAGGGGGCTTCGCCGTCCTGCAATGCAGATTCCTCACTCCGTTCGGAATGACATGGACGGACAGCATGTAGGAAGAAACGTTCGTTGTAGACTACTTAGTAGACTGTAAACGAAGTTTTCTTCT
>JALONX010000617.1 GCA_025454695.1 Chloroflexaceae bacterium | reverse complement strand
ACCCGCTGGAAGCACTCACGCAGGCCCAGGAAACCACCAATCGCTACCTTGACTGCGTGGCCCGCACCAACGACCCGGCGGGGTGCAAGGCGGCAGTGGAGTAGGAAACAACAAAAAGCGGCGTCATCTGCACAACCATGCAGATAACGCCGCTTCATCCTTGATTCTTTGGCTAGAATCCGAAGCGCCGCAACATCTTGCGGCGCTACGTTGCTGCCCACTGCCAACCCTTCGACAAGCTCTTCGATAAACTCCCCTTCGTCAGGCTCAGGAGCCGGGGAGCCTCAGGGCAGGCTGCCAACTGCCAACTGTCAACCCTTCGACAAGCTCTCTTCGGCAAGCTTAGGGCAGGCTGCCAACTGCCAACTGCCAGCTGCTAACTGCCAACCCCTACTCCCCCGGCACCCCCAGCGCGGTGGAGCCGCCCCGTTCGCCGCCGCCGGGGAAGATCGAGCGTTCGGCCACGATCTGTTGGGTGGAGCGCACGGTGGCCACAATCGAGGTTTCGTCGGGGTAGATCTGGTGGACGGCCATGGTGTAGCGGGCATTGGCCGGAATGCTGATCTCCTGCTTGCCCACCTGACCATCGCCGAAGACGAAATCCACCGTCACCACTGCCGGGCGCGTGTTGGGGTTGTTGAGCGTCAGGAAGTAGGTTGAGTCCTGGCTGCGGCCATCAGCGAAGCGCCATGTGAAGGCCGGTGCGGTCGCCCCTGCGCTCACCGTGCCCGCCGCGCCGTCGCGGAAGTAGAGCGCCCGCTCCACCGCCAGCGGTCGATCCGACTCAACCAGCGTGGCCACGCCCTGGTCGGGCACCACATCATTGGCGTTCACCACCTGCCGCCAGTTGGCGGGAAGGGCGAAGCGGCGCACCTCTTTCGTGCCGTCGGCCTTGAGGAAGATGACGGTGGCGTTGGCCGTCTGGTTGGAGGGATTCAAGAGCAGCACCCGCATCTGGAAGCCGTTTTCTGTCGTACCCTCGGCAAAATACCAGCGGTTAGAAAGCTCAACCACGCCGCGCCCAATGTGCAGGCCGCTCTGGTTGGGGCCAAAGCGCATGGTGCGCTCGGCGGCGATGGGCTGGCTGGAAATGACCCGCACCCCAAAGCCCACCCCCGGCAACGTGTCGCCCACGTTCACCACCAGGCGCTGCTGGGCTGGCACCTGCACCTGCTGGTTAGTCACCGTGCCGTCACCTTTGACGTAGCTCAAGGTCACGCTGGCAGCCAGGTTTTGCGGGTTAAACAGCACCAGAAAGGTGCGGAAGTTGCCATCAGTGGAGCCTTCGGCGAAATACCATGTGCGCGACAACTGCGTCAGCCCCGGCGCACTGTCCAGGTCGCCGGTCAGGCTCATGCTGCGCTCAACGATGATCGGTGCGCTCGACTCAACTTTGGCTGGCAGGCTGGGCGTAGCCGTGAGCGTGTCGTTGCTCACCAGGTCGGCCAGCACCAGGTCGGCCCGGTTGCCCGCAGGCACATTCACCAGCCGCACCACTGGCGTCGGCGGAGTAGACTCAGGGCGGTAGAGCGTCACCGTGGCGCTCACCGGGGCCGTGGTGGGGTTAAAGAAGCTCAGCCGCTGGCTGAAATCACGCAGGTTGCCCTCGGCAAAATACCAGCGGGCACGCACGGTTGCCCCATCGGCGCGGGTGCGCAGTTGGGGCAACAGGTCGGCCAGGGGCTTCGCCGGGTCAGTGGCCTCCGGCGCAACCTCGGCGTGGCCCGCGATGTTGGGCCGCTGCGCCCGTTCCTGCCCCAGCACCACCGTGTGCTGGCCAGTGGGGGCAATGTTGTAGGCCTGCCCCAGCCAGGCCAGCAGGCTCGCCAGCGTGGTGCGGGTGGCGTCGCCGGGGGCGCTGGCCGGGTCGCCCAGCACGGCTACATGCACGGCGGTGTCGCCGCCCGACATGCGCGGCACAAACGAGGCCGGGCCGCCCAGCCGCCCTTCGTAGAGCAGGCCGTTTTCGTCAATCACATAGTGGTAGGCCAGGTCTTCCCAGCCCAGCACGTCAGTCTGGTAAGCGGTGAGCGCCCGCAGCATGCTAGCGGCGTCGCCAATGCCCGCCAGTTTGCCAATCTGGTGAACGATAATGCCCCGTGGCGTGGCCTGTTCGGGCCGAGCCGGACTGGTGCGCCCGCTCCAGGTGGAACGGAGGACAAGCGCGGGCCGGGGTGTCAGCGTGTCCGGGCCGAAGACGATGGGCGTGCGGGGCAAACCGGCGGTGGCAGGCACGCCCGCCGTCGAGTCGAAGTAGCTAATGTTGAGGTTGCTCAGCACGGCGGAAGCCCGTGGGATGCTGCTGCTGAAACTGGCCCGCAGTTGCAGAAAGCGGCTGCCTTTGGGAAACAGCAACACATCGGGACTGGCAAACGCGCCGTCGTCGGCTTGCGAACGGGCGTCACCGGCGGCGAGCCGCTGCCATGGCCCCCAACCGTCGTCACTAGCCAGTTCCACCGTCGGGCTAATGGGCGTGGAGCGTTCGCGTAGTTCCAGCGTCAGGCCAGTGCCCTGGGGCAGTTCGGCCCGCCATGTGGCCCCAGCGGCGTTAAAGGGCGTCGTCGCCTGAAACGGCGGCGTCAGGAAGCTGCCTTCAAGCTGCTCTTCGTCGAGGCGCAGTTCGCCCCCGGCATTGTTGATCACGATCAGGCCCTGCCGCTGGCCGCCCTGCCAATCCACCACCGAGTCGAGCTTCCATGTGCCTTGCGGCAGGGCCGGGCTGGCCTGCTGCGCCAACGTTGCCCCAACCGCGAACCAGGAACTCCAGACCAGGGCAAGCACGCAGCAGACGAGCAAGAACGAATGGGCAGAGCGGGAGATGATTTGTGATGGCATAGTCTGGTTCCTGGTCTGGGCACACGGCGGGCGATGGGTGGTCGCCGCCAGAGTTTAATCGGGTAGACACGAGTCCCGTGCGGATGCGTGTCTGCGGCTGGCTTTCTTTATGTACACGCGGACTGAAGTCCACACTACGAGCTTCGCGCTCCTAAAGGTAGTGCGGACTTTAGTCCGTTGCTCATCTTTTTCTACACAGCGCGGACTGATGAAGTTTTACTTTTTAATCCGGACACACGGTGCCACCTTGTCCACCGAATGAATTCGGCGTCTGGAAGGCGCAAACACGCTGAAGCGTGTTACCCCAATGGTTGTCTAGATTATTTTGTAAAGACTCATAAGCCCGCACTACCACGTCTTACTTCGCGTTCTTCGCGTCCTTCGCGGTTCCAATCGCCTACTCTTCCGGCTTGAGCGCATCGTAGGTGTAGAGGTTGTCGGCGCTCCACAAGGCCCAGCCCACCACGCCAGGGTAGTTGTCGGCGGCGTCAATCTGGGCCCGCACTTCCTTCACGCCGTAGCGCACAATCTGATCTTTGGGCACCCAGATCAGCGTAAAGTCTTGCAGCCAGGGCCGCAACTTGGCCCGCTTGCCCTCCACCAGCACCGAGCCACGTTTCATGCTCTCGGTGATGATTTCGTAGGGATGGGCGGCGGCGTTGTCAAAGCCCAGTTCGTTGTTGTAGAAGTGCGATGGGTAGACCATCGGGCAGACGTAATCGGCATGGGGAGCCATTAACGACAGATTCTGGCCGATGATGGTCTGAGGTGCCCAGGCGGCGTAGCCAAACACGTCTACCGAGAAAAAGGCTCCCGCGCCGTTGATGGCCCGGTGGGCCGTCTTCATAAACTCGGCGATATTTTCATACATCGCCTGCGCGTCCTTTTCCGGGTCGTGGGGCTTCGAGAGCTTCATGTACTCAATGTCTTTGGCGTCGTTGGGGAAGCGGATGTAGTCGAACTGCACCTCGTCGAAGCCGAGTTGGGCCGCTTCTACGCCAAGCTGAATGTTGTAGTCCCACACATTGCGGTTCCACGGGTCGAGCCAGGCAATGTCCCAGTCGGCGTAGAACTCTTTGCCAGTGCGGGTATCTTGCGCGGCCCATTCGGGCTTGGTGCGGGCCAGCAGGTTGTCGTGGGCGAAGATGTGAACGCGGGCAATGGTGTAGACATTGCGCTTTTTGGCCTCAGCCAGAATGGCGCGAATGTCCATGTAGTCCTTCGAGGTGCCCAGTTCCTTGATAATCGGCACGTTCGACTGGTAGTAGATCAGCCCCAGGTCTTCCAGGTTGTCGGATTTGAGGTCAATCACCAGCGAGTTAACCTCGGTGCGGTCAATCACGTCGAAGAACTCTTGCAGCCGCTCCGGTTGCCATGCAGCCACACTCGTTTTGACGTAGAGTGCTTTGGAGCTGAAGGGTTCCAGCTCAATCTTTTCGCCAATCGCGCCAGCCTTAATTTCCAGCACGGCCTTGCTGTAGCCGGGAGCCAGCACCTGCACATAGCCCGTTTCCGGCAGGCCACTCAGGCTGAAGCGCCCGTCGGTGCTGTTGTCAATGCGGGTGAAGGCAACATCCTTGCCGGGCA
>JALONX010000616.1 GCA_025454695.1 Chloroflexaceae bacterium | reverse complement strand
TTTTTGCCGCCCCGCATGGTCAGAACCGCTTCGCCAGTGAGGCGGGCAAACCAGCCGCCCAGCGAACGAAAGGCCAGCCGCCCCCGTTCGCTCACGCCCTGGGCGCTCAGGGGCCGGTCACGGGCCGTCTCGCTGAGCGGCGGCAGCAACTCCACCGCCAGGCCGTGGGCATCGTCTAGCCCTCGTTCGCGGCACAACTCGTGCAACGCTTCAGCAGCTTCAGGCGACTGCACCAGTTCCAGCACGGTGTCGCGGCTCAGCAGCGGCGCGAGGTTGCTGGAACAGATCAGCAGGCGCTCACCGGGGTTGAATGTCGAGCGGTAGAGTTCAGGTTCCACCAGCAGGCTGGCACCCATCCCCGCCGAGCGGTTGAAGGGCGCGGCGCTGAGGTGGGCCTGGCCCCATGCGGTGGGGGTGGGCAGCGCCCGCAAGCGCCCCTCGCTCCAGACATAGGCCTGGCCGGGGGCAACCTGGCCCATAAACAGATCGGTGCCCTTGACCACCGCACATGTTGCGCCAACCCGCACCCGTTCCCTCGGGTCGTGCTTCACGTTCTCCTGGTAGAGTACCTGGTTCGCCACCATCAGCGCGGCCCGCAACGACGAGGTGACACTAAACGAACCATCTTCGTAGAAGGTTTTCTGGATGGTGCGGGCCACCAGCTTACAGGCATCGGCGCTGCGGGCCGCGCCCTGCGTCGCCTCCACCACAATGTAGAGCCGCCCCTTGCGGGCTTCCGGCGCAAAGAGCGAACCTGGCTCAACCATGGTGATGCGGTCGCTGGCGTGCTGGCGAATGCTACCTACCAGCCCAAACTGGCTGGTTTTTGTCTCGTATCCTGGCATTAATGGGATTGACGATTGACGATTGACCGAAAAGCGATGAACGATAAGCGCTGAAGGCTGATTTTCTTCGCTGAGTGCGGCACATGAAACAGTACATTATGTACCGCGATTATAGCAGTGGCATGGGTGATTGACAAATCTATGGCCAGCGAGCGGTTGGCAGTCGGTAGCACGCATTTCGTAGGTGCGCAATCTCTCATTGCCAATCTCCAATCGCCAACTCCTCTTGACACCGGCACGTCATCGCAGTATAGTTGTATATACCAACTATTTGAAGATACAGCTGTTGGTAGAGCGTAAGGCTTTTTTATGAGTAACACAATTGACGCACACGCACGTGCCTGTGCTGGGCTGCTGCTTGAAACAATACCGGGGTTGATGCGCAATCTCGGCGGGCGTTTGCGCAACCAGAGCTTGCTAGACGACGAGGCGCTGACTATCGGCCAGTATCGCATGCTGCATGTATTGCAGCACCACCCGGAAACGCTGCGTGAACTGGCTGATAAACACCACGTTACACCCTCTACTATGTCGCGCTCGATTGATGTGCTGGTGCAACGCAACCTGGTGACCAGGCAAGACGACCCGGAGGATCGACGCAAAGTCATTCTGCGACTCACCGACGAGGGCCAGACGCTGCTGGCGCGGGTAGATCAGGAAAGCCGCGCCACCGTTGCCTCCTGGATCGAGCAGTTGAGCGAGGCTGAGCAAGCCCGCCTTTACGATGGCCTGCTGGTGCTGCGCAGCCTGGTGAGTCGCATGGGGGGCGATGAGTCTTAATACGTACTGCGTATTACGTACTGCGTAAACTCTCGTCCGATTACTCATATACGCAGTACGCAATACGTAGCACGCAGTACGATACTGGAGCAATATGAACGCATTACAACGGGCGCTAGGCTATTTGCGGCGCTACTGGCTGCTGACGCTGGGGGCAGCCCTCAGCCTGGTGCTGGTGAGCGCGGCCAACCTGGTCGGCCCGCAGATTCTGCGGGTGGTGATTGACCAGGGCATCAGCGTGGGCAACATGCAGGTGCTGGTCTGGGCCACGCTGGCCTTTATCGGCGTGGCGGCGGTGCGGGGGCTGTTTAGCTTCACCCAGGGCTTCTGGTCGGAGAAAAGCTCGCAGGGTGTGGCCTACGACATGCGCAACGGCCTGTTCGACAAAATTCAGAACCTCAGCTTTTCCTACCACGACCAGGCTCAGACCGGTCAGCTGATGACTCGCGTGACCAGCGACGTGGAGCAGGTGCGCACCTTTATCAGCCAGGGCCTACTGCAACTGGTGAATGCTGCGGTGCTGCTGGTGGGCTGTCTGATTATTCTGTTTGTGATGAACTGGCGGCTGGCGCTGATTGTGCTGGCGACGATCCCGGCTATGGGCATTGTGCTGGGCATCTTTATTGCCACCATTCGCCCCATCTTTGGGCAGGTGCAACAGAAACTGGGCACACTCAACACGGTGCTGCAAGAGAACCTGGTGGGCGTGCGGGTGGTGCAGGCTTTTGCCCGCGAGCCGTATGAGGAACAGCGCTACGCCAACACCAACAAAGAGCTGCTGGATGTGAACCTGAAGGCAATCTACGGCAGCGCCAACAACTTCCCGCTGATCTTTCTTTTCTCCAACATTGGCACGCTGGCGGTGATCTGGTATGGCGGCCACGAGGTGATCGGCGGGGCGCTGAGTCTGGGCGAATTGGTGGCCTTCAACACCTACCTGGCCCTGCTCATCCAGCCGATCTTCGCGCTGGGCTTTATCTCGGCCCAGGTGGCGCGGGCGGGCATCAGCGCCGACCGTGTGTTTGAAGTGCTGGACGCCCGCAACGATATTGCCGACAAGCCGGGGGCGAAGGAGCTACCGCAGGTGCAAGGGCGGGTCGCCTTTGAGGATGTGAGCTTCCGCTACATCGGCGGCGACCACAATGTCCTTGATCATGTGTCGTTTGTGGCCGAGCCAGGCCAGACGGTAGCGATTATGGGCAAAACCGGCAGCGGCAAGAGTTCCATCATCAACCTCATCCCCCGCTTCTACGACGTAACCGGCGGGCGGGTGACGCTGGATGGCGTTGATGTGCGCGACGTGACCCTCGACAGTCTGCGTTCGCAGATCGGCATTGTGTTGCAGGATACGACGCTGTTTAGCGGCAGCATCCGCGACAACATTGCCTACGGGCGGCCCGACGCCAGCGACGCCGAGGTGGAAGCGGCGGCGAAAGCGGCCCAGGCCCACCCCTTCATCAGCGAGTTTCCCGATGGCTACGGCACCGTGGTGGGCGAGCGCGGCGTGGGACTCAGCGGCGGGCAGCGCCAGCGCATCGCCATCGCCAGGGCGCTGCTGCTCAACCCACGCATTCTTATTCTCGACGACAGCACTTCCGCCGTGGATGCCGAAACCGAGTACCAACTGCAACAGGCGCTGGAACGGCTCATGCACGGGCGCACCGCCTTTGTCATCGCTCAGCGCATCAGCACCGTGCGTAATGCCGACCTGATCCTGCTGCTCGACAATGGCAACATTGCCGCCCAGGGCACCCACGACGATTTACTCGCCACCAGCGCCCTCTACGGCGACATCATCGACTCACAGTTCGGCGGTGATCATCCCATTGTCGCGCTGGATGGTGAGATGAAGATGTGAAACGTGAAACGTGAGGCGTGAAACGTGAAGCGTACTGCGTACTGCGTACTGCGTACTGCGTACTGCGTACTGCGTAATCCATACTTATGAATTGGATGGTTGGCCCCGGTCAATCGTCAATCGTCAATCTAAAATCGTCAATCGTCAATCGAGTAATCGTCAATCACTATGAACTGGCATCCACTCTTCGAGCGCGTGCTGCGCGCACTGACCAATGTGCATATCACGCTCTACCGACTGCTGCGGGGGCGCGTGCCGGGGAAATTTTTTGGCACCCACAGCATTCTGGTGACGACGATGGGGCGCAAAAGCGGCAAGCCCCGCACCACGCCGCTGCTGTTTGTGCCCGACGGCGATTCCTACATTGTGGTGGCCTCCTACGGCGGCTCGAATAAGCACCCGGCCTGGTATTTGAACATGGAAGCCAACCCCCATGTGCTGGTGGAGGCCCATGGCACCAGCGTGGAAACACACGCCAGCCTGGTACATGAAAACGAGTATGAGTCGCTCTGGGCACGGCTGGTGGCGATCTACCCGACGTATGCAAGCTACCGCCGGGCGACGACGCGACGGCTGCCGATTGTGCGGCTGAAGCCGGTCGGGCAGTTCAACGCAGAGGCGCAGAGACGCGGAGACGCAGAGAGTCCAAAACGATGAGCGATGAACGTTGTATCCAGCTTACGCAGTACGCAGCCCGCAGCCCGCAGTTCATCGCTTGAAATAAGGAACATAGCTTATGATGCGACCTGGCTTACAATCGGTGGCCGAACTGCCGGAAGAGCAGGCCAACCAGCGCAGCAAGGTGGCCCGGCGGCTGCTGGGCTATCTGCGGCCCTACACCGGACTGTTGTCGGTGGTGCTGGTGATGACGATTCTCGCGGCGGCGGCACAGGCGGCGGGGCCGTTTCTCATCGGCCTTGCAATTGACAGCGCCATTGGCCAGGG
>JALONX010000615.1 GCA_025454695.1 Chloroflexaceae bacterium | reverse complement strand
CATCGCCACGGTCGAACAGGCTATTGCTGCGGCCCGGCCTCCAGCCCCTTGAGCGGAAACCCGGCTGCCTGCAAAATTACGTGGTAGAGTTTTCTATAGCCCATGTAGACGGTGTTTAGTGCCTCTGCGGGCGAAACGAGGCGGCGCTGGACGATCTCAAACTCGGGCTTCCAATCGAGTAGGACCACCTCGGCCCGCCAGAACGAGCGCACAATAACTTTGCCCTGCTCCCGACCCGCCAGGCATTCGCCACGCGCAAAGCCCAGCAGCCGGGCGCTCGTCACCGCAACGCAGGCTTCCTCCACCATCTCGCGCCGCAGCGTCTGCTCCCAATCCTCGTCGCCTTCGGGCCTGCCACCCGGCACATCCCACTTCTCGCCATCCTCGGTGATGATCACAATCTCGCCCTGGGCCGTAACACATACACCAGACGAGCCATTCTGTATGCCCTCAGGCGGACTCGCCGGGCCGTGCCAGCTGAGTTGCCATGTGTCGCCAGCATCTTCAAACGAATAGTGCATGGTGTACAAACGTACTGCCGAGCACGCAAAGAACGCCGAGACATCAAAAACAAAAGCGTCTCCGCGCCCTCTGCGCCTCCGCAGTGAACATTACGGGCGCACGTCGGGCAGCACAAAGCGCAGCACCCGGTTCCTATCCCGATCTACGACCCATACCGCCCCGTCTGGCCCGACGGCCATGCCGGTGGGGGTGTTGAGCGAGGCGTCGTCGTCGCCGCTGCCACCCCAACGTAGGGCCACGTCGCCCCGCAGGTTGGCGGCCATCACCATCTGGCGGCTGGGCACGCTCACATACACCTGCCCGGCGGGGCTGGACGTGAGCGAGGGGTCGTCGTAGGTGTTGGGCTGCCAGCCGCCCACCCGCCAGGTGATGGTGGGCAGGGCGGCAATCTGCCCGCTGCCCTGCTGCCCCTGGAAGACCTGCACCCGCCCGTTCCATGTATCGGAGACGTAGATATTGCCCTGGGAGTCAACCGCTACGCCGGTCGGCTCGTTAAACTGGCCTGGCTCAGCGCCGCCAAAGCCAAACTGGTAGCGGAAGTTGCCTTCGCCGTCGGTCACCACAATGCGCTTGTTGCCCGTGTCGGCGATGTAGACATTGCCCTGGGCATCTACAGCCAGGCCACGGGGGCCGAAGAAGCCGAGCGGATTAGCGGCATTCCCCGCCTGAGTCCCTTCGGTAATGGTGGCCCTGCGGCCCTCACCCAGGTCTTGCGCACCCTGGCCCCAGCTGGCCAGCCATTCGCCAGCAGGGCTGAACTTCACAATGCGGGCATTCCATGTGTCGGCCACGTAGAGGTTGTTCTGGGCGTCTACCGCCAGGCCGCGTGGCTCAAAGAACTGGTTGCGCCCACTGCCCGGCGTCGGGCCACCAATCGTCCGCACCAGCTGACCCTGCGGGTTGAAGACCTGCACCCGGTGGTTGCCGGTGTCGGCCACATAGACCGTGCCATCTCCCGCCACCACCACCCCCGTCGGGTTGGCAAGTTCGCCCGGTGCGCCGATTACCTGCTGGGCCACCAGCCGTAACGTCGCAGCGTTGCCCACGGCGGTGGTTGGCACCAACTCGCTGCCCACACCAGCAGCCAGGTCTTTGCGCACCCACACCTCCATGGTGCGGGCACCCGGCACCAGCGGCGCGGGCAGTTCCCGGTAGAGGACATAATTTTTCAGCGTGTCCCAGTTCTCGGCCTGGAAGGGCCAGAGCAGCGCCGCATATGGCCCATGCACTTCGGCGGAGATGTCGCGCCCGCAGCCACCGGCCCCACCGCCAGCGGCGGGTTCGGTCAACTGGTAGACGGGCGTCCAGGTGCTGTAGTAGAAGCGTTTGTAGCCAGGGTTGTTGGGCGCGCACTTGTCGCCCTCGGGAAACCACCAGTTAAACACGCCGCCCTCGCCATAGGGCTGCACGTAGTTCTGGCGCAGCACATCGCGGGTGGCTTCGGTCACGGCGGGTTTAGCAAGCATCACCACGGGGGCCGGGCCGGTGCTGCCGTCCGGCAAGGTCACGTTAAAGGTCTCTGGTGTGGCATTGCGATACTGGTCAGCGCCTTTCCAGGTAATCCGCTGGAAGTCGCGCAGATACCACTGCATGGGCCATGCCAGCGAACCATCGCCGCCGGTGGCCGGGTCGCCCGAATCGAGAATGATGGGCATGCTCAAGCCGCCAGTGGTATCTTCGGACGTGCGGCGGTTGCGGGTCAGGTTGATTGCCAACTCCCGCACATCCTGCACGTAGCGCGGCACATCCGGCGAGGTCTGGGTGTAGATCAACGGTTCAATCGGCACGTCGGGGTGCTGGTAGACTACCATCCAGGTGGCCCGCACCATGTATGCACCCGTCACCACCGCCAGCGTGATGGCGGTAAGCGACAACACCACCCGTGCGCCTATCCGGGTTGTCAGCGTCAGCAGGGCGTAGACGAGGGCACCGCCAAGCAACAGCGGCACCAGCCCTTGCAAAAATGCGGTTTGCCCGGCCTGGCCCTCGCCGCCGCTGCCCATGCGCCAGGCGGCCACCGAGAACGCAACCAGGGCCAGCAGCACCAGCAGCGGCACTAACCAGAGTGACGAGTGACCCTTCGACAAGCTCCCTTCGGCTTCGCGGTTCGTGAGCCTGTCGAACGGCAGGGCAGGCAGGGCAGGCGGAGTGACGATTGACGATTGACGATTATCTTGTTCAGACTCGTCAGTCGTTAATTGCGTGCCCTTGTCTACCACGCGGAGCAGGCGGCCCAGCACCCAGGCGGCCAGCAGGTTGCCCGGCAGCGCCATGTGGGTCAACAGCCAGGGCATCTTTTCGCCCGCCCACGAGAAGATGATAATGGCAGTAATAAACCAGAAGATCAACAGCAACGGTACCAGGTGAATGGGCCGTTCCAAGGAAGGCTGAAGGCTGAAGGCTGAAGGCTGAAAATCCGGTGAAGCTCCCCGGTTGTCTGGCTCAACCAGGATTGTTTTGCCTGATCCTGCCGTACCGCCATTGGGGCTGTCATTAACGTCGGCCTGCAACTCCTCGGCTTCTGCTTTGCCAATCGCTTCCTGCTGCTCACGCACTGCCTGCTGCTGCCGCCGCTGGCTCAGAATCTGGCGCACCACCAGCGTCACCAGGTAGGCTACCACGCCGATCCCGCAGGCTACGGCGAGCGGCTCGTAGAGCGGCAGGAGCATCAGGTAGTAGTACCAGGGCTGGTCGCCACGGGCGTATTCCTGCTGGCTGCCCAGCCAGTAGGCCAGGCCCGCATAGAGGCCATCAATAAAGCCACGGGGGTAGGCAAAAAAGGTGGTGTACATCACCGTGTAGATGCCCACCAGGATAGCGGCGGCAACCCAGAGCGTGGTACGATCTTCATACCAGAGCCACTTGAGCCGCTCGGTGAGAATAGGGCGGGGATCCCAGAGCCGTTGGCAGAGCCAGGCTAGCAGCAGGGCCGAGGCCACCAGAAAAGCTTTTTCGCCAAAATACAGCCCCTGCCCAATCGGGATGGGTGGGTTGATAACCATAAAGGCCAGGCACAGCCCCAGCACCACCAGCAGGCCCATGTTCAGGTAGCGGGCGTAGCGGCTTTCGGCAATCAGCCGCATCAGCACAAAGATGCCGAAGATAAAGAAGAGGATGTAGTAAAGTTCGTGAGTCGCTACCGCCAGCGCAATCGCCGCCGCAGTAAGGTAGAGCCAGAAAGGTCGCCCGCTGTCGAGCCAACGAAACACGCCAATAAACATCCAGACTTCAAACAGCACCATCAGGCCGTCGTGGCGGGCAAAGCGGGTGTAGTAGAGCAGCGAAGGCGAGAAGCCGACCAGTACCGCCGCAATCAGCGCACCGCGCCGCCCCAGGTAGGGCCGCAGCCACCAGCATGAGGCCACCATCAGAATGCCCGACACGGCCATCGGCAGGCGGGCCTGCCAATCGCCATCGCCAAACAAAAAGTAGGCCAGCGCCGTGAAAAAGTAGAGTGACGGACCGTGGTAAACCGGGTCGTAACAGTAGGTCGGCGCGATCTGCCCGCCCCAACATGTAAACGAGCCAGCCCCGGTGTAGAAACGCCAGCTCGACCAGGCGTGGATCGACTCATCGTGGTGCAGGGCCATATTACCCAGGCCCCAGAGGTGAGCCAGCACACTCAGGGCCACAATGGCAACATACGCCAGCAACTCCAGGTTCACCCGCGACATGTCAAGCGAGCGATCTAGCAGTGAACGGCGGGGGAAAGTGGGAAATGTTTCTACAGCCATAGGTTTGAGTTATGAAGTATGAGTTATGAAGTATGAATGAACTCAGTTGACAGTCGCCAGTTTGCGGTTTGCTTGTTGATTGGAGACTGCCAACTGCTCACTGCCACCTGCCAACTGCTCAGGTTCTCTGCATCTCTGCGTTAAAATCCTAACGTCCCGGCGGTGCTTGCAGTT
>JALONX010000614.1 GCA_025454695.1 Chloroflexaceae bacterium | reverse complement strand
GTAACGATTTGGGCCACTCGTGGCCCAGCCAGGGCAAACAGAATATGCCCGCCATCCAGTTGCCCCGCCGGTATCAGGTTCAGTCCGGTGACGAGCAGCCCGGCCCAGCCGGCAAATGCCACCGGGTGTAGCAGCACGTCCTCGCCGCCGCCGGGCAGCCAGCGCCCAAACACCAGAAACTTCACCGTGGCGTAGAGCAGCGAATTGCCCTCCAGAATCAGCGGCTGGCCGCTCACCGCCACCAGCGGCGTCACCTCCGAAAGCAGCAGGCCCACCACCAGCACTGGAATAGCCACCACCAGCCCGGCTAGCGGCCCGGCCACGGCAATCGCCAGCAGGGCCTGCCGGTTGGGCGGCGGCTCCTTCATGGCAATAAAAGCGCCCATGGTGCCCATGGGCGGCAGCGGCATGGGAATAAAAAATGGGTAGCTCACCGCCACACCCAGCCGCCGCGCCACCAGGTAGTGCCCCAGTTCGTGGGCCAGCAGAATGGAGAGCAGGGCCGCGCTGAAAGCCAGGCCAAGGCCCAGGTTGAAGCCTGTGGCCGAGGCCCCGCCGATAAACACGGTGGACGCCACGGTGAGCGCAAACAGCAGCAGCGCCACCCACAACCGCGAGCCGTTTGCCATCACAATGCCAGGGGCGGCCACCACCACCACCGCGTTGTCATCCTGTTGCAGCAGGGCGGTGTAGCCCAGTGCCCGGAAGCGCGGCGCAAGGTAGGCATAGGCGGCGTCCGCATCCTGCTTCAGCCGCCCGCGCCAGCGCAGGGCCACGCCCTTGCCCATGGGCTGCTGCTCAAGCTCGCCAATTTCTAGCACACTGGCCACCAGGGCGTACAATTCGTGGGTGTGAGGTTGAGTCAATGGATCAAACGTCTGCATAACATTCCGTGTGATGGCGGCCAACAAACCAGGTTAGTGTAGAGGAAGAAGAGAAATTTCCTCTTAATCCTTACCATAAACCCCTGCTTATAACAAGCTGATACAGCTTATAGTTAGCTGATATAGCACATGTCTGGCCAGTAGTGGTAGAAAAGCCAGGTAAACATACGTTCATGGAAAGTGAGACGCATGGTGGCTTGCACTAGTTGCAAGCGTTTGCAATACGGAATATGCTATACTGCCAGATGTAGCGTCAGATGCACGCCCGGATACCACCCCGCCCACTCTCAGCGTGGCGGTTATCTGCCTACCTCTGCCCGTGAGGAATCTGTCTGGCATGAGTGAACTTGCCCACATTCTCGTTATTGACGATGATGCCGTCATTCGTCGCCTGTTTGATTTTATGCTCAGCGGTAGCGGCTACCGGGTGTCGCAGGCGAGCAGTGGCGAGGAGGCCCTGGCCTTTTTGCAACTGGTGACGCCTGATCTTATTCTGGTTGACCTGCTGATGCCCGGCATGCATGGTCACGAGGTGATCCGCCGCATCAAGGCCGACACCAGCAAGCCCTTTATCCCGGTTATTGTTGTGTCCGCTCAGGCTGACCTCGATTCGAGCGTTTCCAGCCTGGATGCCGGGGCCGACGATGTGATTACCAAACCGGTGGTGCTGGCAAACCTGCTGGCGCGGGTGCGTGCCATGCTGCGGCTGCAACGAGCACAGCGCAGCCTGGAAAAAGAACGGCGCAAAACCGAACTGCTGCTGCACCTCACGCGAGAATTGGGCGCTTCAATTGACCTGGACGTGCTGCTCACCCGCTTTCTCTCGCACCTGGCCGATGCAGTGGGGGCGGTGCGGGCTAGCATTGTGCTCACCGGCTACGACGAAGAGCGTGAGATTTTCTATTCCAGCAGCCGCAATGCCGCCTCGCCGCTGTTGCCCAGCATCCTGAGCACCGGGGCCGCCGGGTGGGTGTTGCGTACCCGCCAGCCCCTGCTTATTGCTGACACCCAGAACGATGAACGCTGGCTTGCGCAAACCACCTACCAGAGCAGTGTACGTAGCGTTGCGGCGATGCCAATTCTGCGCGAAGGCACCAGCCCTGGCGTGATCACCCTGGTTCACCATCGCCCCAACTACTTCACCCAGGAGCACATGGAGTTGCTCGACTCGGTGGCGGCGCAAACGGCGGTGGCCCTGGAAAGTGTCCGCCTGTTCCGCCTGACCCAGCGCAATAAAGAACTGCTTAGCCGTCGGGCCGAAGAGTTACGCCTGATCAACGTCATCAACAGCCACCTTTCGGAGTTGATGTACCCTGAGCAACTGGTGCGCCTGGCAGCCTACATGATACAGCAACAGTTGAATTACCACCAGGTCTATATCTGGCTGCGGGAAGGCGATGAGCTGCAACTTCAGGGGGCTGCCGGGGCTGATGCTGGCCCTGGTGAGACCCGCCGCCTGCCCCAGAACGGGGGTTTGCATGGCCTGGTTGTGTGTCAGCAGCAACCCCTATGCATTGCCGATACGCGCACCGACGTTCGTTGGAATACGGTTGGCCCCCTTGACGGCAGCACGCGCTCGCTGCTGCTGGTGCCGATTATGCTGCGGGGCCAGGTGTATGGCCTGCTTGACCTGCGTAGCCCGGAGGCGGGAGCCTTTGGTGCTAACGACGAGGCGATGATGAGCGCAGTGGTGAGCCAGCTTGGTGTAGCTCTGGGCAATGCCCTGCTGCTTGATGACGAACAGCGCCGCGTGCGTCAGTTGAGTCAGGTCAACCAGCTTTCGGTGGCGGTGACAGCCGGGCTAGATGCGACGAACGTTTTCCAGATTGTGGCAGAAACGGTGGCCGATATTTTTGGGGTGCGTCAGGCAGGCCTGGCGCTGCTGGCCACCCGTTCCGACACGGCCAGTGCCGTGTTTGCTACCAGCGGTTCGCCGCACCCTGAAGACACCGATGTGCTAACAGCCCTGGCCCAGAGCGGCATTACTGAACGCATCGAGAATTTACATGAACCGCAGTTGATGACAAACCTCCCGGCTGACCCCAATATTGGCCCCCTGGCCCGCTTTTGTGCAGCCCGTGGTATTGATTCGGTGCTGGCGGTGCCACTGATAGCCGGGGGCGTTACCCAGGGCGTGTTGTGGATGGACACCACGCTGCGGGAACGGCAGTTTGGGCGGGCCGAACTGGAACTGGCGACCACCGTGGCTAGCCTGCTGATGCAAGTGATCGAGAATGCCCACCTCTACCGCGCGGTGGAAGGGGAACGCAGTACGCTGAACGCTGTGTTGCGCGGTGCCGCCGACCCGATTATGCTCATTGGCCCGAATGATGAACTGCTGCTGGCCAACCGGGCCGCTAGCGAAAAACTGGCCCTTTGCACCGACACGATGGTGGGCAAACCCCTGCCCGACCTGGCGCAGACCAATGGCAATGGCAACCACGCTGGCGTGCTTTCGGCCCTGGTGCCGCTGCTGAGCCAGGCCAATGGCACAAGCTCAAATGGTTCTAGCGAACTGAATCTGTTGCCAAACACCACCTACAGCGTCAGTGTGGCCCCGGTGCAAAGCGCCGACGGTCAGCCCCTGGGGCGCGTGGCGGTGCTGCAAGATATTAGCCCGATTAAAGAGCTGGAACGGCAAGAGCGTGAACGGGAACGCCGTCTCTTCCGTCGCTATGTGTCGCCATCGGTGGCCGAACAATTGCTGAATGCTGGGCAGGAGCTGGGCCAGCCCACCGAGTGCGATATTGTGGTGGTGTTTGCCGATTTACGGGGCTTCACCAGCCTCACGGAACGGATTGGCCCCAAGGTGCTGATTGAGCGGGTGCTTAACCGTTATTTTACTTCAATGACCGAGGTGTTGTACCGCTATGAAGGCACGGTAGACAAATACCTGGGCGATGGTATCATTGGGGTGTTTGGCACACCGCTTGCGCGCCCCGATGACCCGCAGCGGGCACTGTGCGCCGCAGTGGACATGCAGCGGGCCTTCGCCGCCCTGCGCGACGACTGGCGGCAGGAGCTGAACCTGGATATTGGCATGGGCATTGGCCTTAGTTATGGCCACGCCGTGGTGGGCAACGTCGGCTCCGAACAGCGCTTCGACTACACCCATATCGGCGATGTGGTGAATACCGCCAATCGCCTGGCGGGCGTGGCGCAGGGTGGGCAGATCATCGCCTCGTACCATCTCTACGATGCCCTGCCGCATGAAGAACGCACCACATGGCGCTTTCACGAGCTTGGGCCAAAGCCGCTCAAAGGCAAGCTCGAACCGCATTTGATTTATGAGGTGCAGTATCAGCGGGAGGTGGGCGAGCGGTGTGATGCGTGAAACGGGGACGTACTGCGTACTGCGTAACTTCAACGGAAATGCTGAAGCGGATTGTTCTCGAAACATGAAACAACGTTGTTGACGGACTACTGTGAGTACATGGTCAACAATGGTTCGTTGTTGAACCTGGCCTCCATGTCATTCTGACCGCAGGGAGGAATCTCCATTGTCGTACATGGAAGACCCCTCCCTGCGGTCGGGGTGACAACGTCTGG
>JALONX010000613.1 GCA_025454695.1 Chloroflexaceae bacterium | reverse complement strand
CTGCCACACCACCTTGCCCTTCAGGTCGGTCTTCATCACCTTCAACTCGTTTTTTCCGATGAAGGAGTTGCTCAGGTAGCAGAACTCGTCGCTCCCCTCCTTGCGGATCTCCACCCCGTGCCCGCCGCCGTGGAACGCCTTGCCGAAGCTCCGCACGAACTTGCCCTTCGGGTCGAACACCAGCACCACGTCCATCTGCTTGCCCACGCCCTGGTGGGTGATGTTGCCCCGGCGGCTGAATTGCGGCGCAACTGCCGCCACAGCGGGAACGTTGAGCGGATCGGCAATCGCAGCCAGGTCTTCGTTGGTGAGTCGGGGCGGGGTGCGGCGGTTGGCTTCCTGGTCGTTGGTGCCAGCGAAAAGAAAGATCAGGTTGGTGCCAAGGCGGTTGAGTTCGCCGGTGATCAGGGTTTGCACTGCGCCACCAAGGGCCATCAGCGCAATCACCGCGCCGACGCCGATGATGATGCCGAGCATGGTGAGCACGGCCCGCAGCTTGTTGGCGAGCAGGCTGGTGAAGGCAATACGAGTCGCTTCGAGAACGTTCATAGTGTTTGAAAGAACCGAGAACCGAGAACGAGAACCGTTTGCAGCTGCCAGTTAGCAGTTGGTAGTCTTCTCAAGGCTGCCCGTTGCCATTTGTGCTGCAAACTGCCAACTGGTGACTGCCAACTGCTCTGCGTCTCTGCGTCTTTGTGTCTCTGCGTTTACTTGGGTTCGTTACGGGCCGCGCCCTGGGCCAGGGGGCGGGCCGCCGAGCGGGTTCAGGCGAGCATCTACGCCTTCCACGTGCATGCACGAACTGGTAGTCAGTTCGGTGGAGGTGATCTCGATAAACTGCTCGTTGCTCAATCCGGTGGTAACGGCCACGGCCCGCAGCGGCGGGTTAAGCGGGCGATTGGCCAGGTCGGCCTGGCACAACCCTTGATCCTCGGTCAAGTCCACAAAAAACTGGCCCTGTTCCGCCCGCACCGCCCGCCGTGGCACCATCAGCACGTTGGCTTTTTCGGCCACCACAATGTCAGCGTTGGCCGACATACCCGAGCGCACGCGCTCGTCGGTTGTTTTGGTTTCAATACGGACGTTGTAGGAGGTGACGGATGCGCCTGTTGTGGCGAGCGGGTCAATCCGGGCCACCGTGCCTTCCAGAGTCATGTTGGGAAAGGCGTCGAGGGTGAGTCGCACCGACTGGTTGGGGGCGAGCTGGGCCACGTCAATCTCGTCAACCGTCACGTCCACATAGAAACTGCTAAGGTCGGCCAGCACAATGGCGGCGCGAGTCGCTCCCGGCAGTTCGCCCGCTTTCAGGTTCACTTCGGCCACGGTGCCAGCAAAGGGTGCCCGCAGCGTTGCCCGATCCAGGGCCAGTTGGGCCTGTTCGAGAGCGGCCTGGGCGCTCTGCACCTGAGCCTCGGCATTGGCCAGGTCAGCCTCGCGGGGGTTGGCGGTGAGTCGCGCCAGGTTGGCGTTGGCGTTGGCCACGGCGGCGTTGGCCACCCCCAGGCTGCCCGCTCGCTGGTCGCCAAGCAGCTTGTTGAGGCTGGCTTCGGCCTGGGCCACCTGGGCGCGGGCGGCGGCGATCTGGTCGGCGTCGGCCCCGGCTAGCAGATTGTCGAGGCGGGCCTGGGCACTACGCACCTGGGCTTCAGCGGCGGCCACACCGGTGATCTCGGCCTGTTGCGCCTGCTCGTAGGCCAGCTGGGCCTGTTGGAGCGATTCTTCCGCTGTCTGCACCGCCCGCAGGGCAGCAGCCTCCTGGTCTTTGTTTTGCTGCGGCAGCTCCTGGTTGAAGCGATTGAGCTGGTCTTCCAGCCGACGGTTTTCCCAGTAGATACGGCTGTAATCGGCCTGACGGTCGCGCAGGGTGTTCGCGGCCTGCTCCAGCTGCGATTGAGCACGGCTTTTGGCGGTGGAAAGGCTATCGCGCTGAGCCTGGAAATTGGCCTGCACCTGGTCGGCCTCGGCCTGGGCCTGGCGCACGTCAGTCTCTTTGGGGCCACCGAGCAGCCGGGCCAGGGCGGCCTGGGCTTGTTCAAGCTGGGCACGGGCGGCGGCAATGTCATTTGGGGTGACATTGCCCTGCACCTGACGCAACTGGGCCTGCGACTGGGCTAGCTGGGCCTGAGCGGCAGCGATTTCTTCCGGGCTGGAGCCAGCCTTAAGACGTTCGTAGCCCGCCTGAGCCTGGGCCAGGGCCGCCTGTGACTGACGCACCCGCAGCTCCAGGTCGCGGCTATCGAGCCGGGCCAGCGGCGCATCTTTGGCGACAGTTGTGCCCACGTCCGTCAACACTTCAGCGACGGTGCCAGTGCTGCTAAAACTTAAGTTCACCACACTGCGCGGTTGCATGGTGCCACTGGCGTTCACCGTGGCGCTCAGCGTGCCCTGCTGGGGCGTCACCAGTGTGTAGTTGAGGCGGGGCGCGGTGCTGGCGCTACTGGTTCCAAAGAGGAGAAACCCACCATATGCCAGGCCAACCAGGGCGAGGATTCCGAGAATCGTCAAAAGGGTGCGGCGCAGCGGCCCACCCCGTTTCACAGCAGTCATGTTCCACCTGTGTTCACCAGCAGATGGCCCTGGCATCACCAACATGCCAGGGCGTCATTGCTCATCGTATCTTCAGTATAGCTGATGTACCAGTGGCAAACTGCGCAAAAGATGCTAACAATTATTGCCGCTACTGTTCCACCACTTCCACGACTTCCCCGTGGGCTTCAATCAATTCATTAATCCCGTGGAGATAGAGTCGCAGCAGATCCTCCAGCTGAGCTAGCTGTTCCAGGTTGAAGTGGCTGAGGATGTGGGCCATGTCAGAGCGGCGGGCCTGTTCAAGGCAGTCAAGCTTTTCACGGCCCTTTAGCGTGAGCGTCACCTGCACCACCCGGCGGTCTTCAGCGTCACGCACCCGGTCTACCAGGCCATCATCAATTAGCCGATCCACAATTCCTGTCAGCGTTCCGGCAGATTGTTGGGTCACTTCCGCCAGTTCGCTCATGCGGCAAATGTGGGCCTCGCGAATGGCATAGAGGGTCATCATTTGCGGCATGGTCAGGTCAATGTGTGGTCGGCTCAGCGTCTGGATTGATTGCTTCTGAGCCTGCCACATGATGGTACGAATCACCTGATCCAGGGCGACGATGTGCTCCTGGCGCTCCAGTTCACGTTCCATAATGGTTTCCTTCATGGAGAGCACGGTCTTAGTGGGAAGTGGTTTCCTTATCAAGAAAGTATCCGTGTTCCACTAATTGTGAAAGATCCTCGGATGACCAAATCAAAGATTGGTACACTGGACGATTCATTTACGTTGAATATTGACTTAGCTCCAACAATTCTTGGCGCTGCGAAAATCGACCCGCCTCCTGGAATGCAGGGGCGAGATTTCTCGGATCTGTACTTAAAACCAGTAGAACAAGTAAAATGGCGTGACGAATTCTACTACGAACATCCTTCTCACCTTTCCGAAGAAAAAATACCTCAGTCATCAGCACTTGTTCGGAAAAACTTCAAATATATGAAATTTGATAATCTGGACGTTGAACATTTATTCAATCTCGAGTTAGATCCACTGGAGCAACATGATATACTTGGAAACCCTGAGTTTCAAGACACCCTCACCGAAATGCGTCGTCGCTACAACGAACTAAAAGAGGCGGTAGCAAAACCGCCACCGTACCAAGGAATTACTTTCTAATGTTGCGCAAATGCTCTTACAATATTCTCTGGTGGCGAATTATATCACTTGGTGGTATAACGAAAAATCTGTATAACAAGATATTACATGCATTCCCATTGAAAGCCTAGAATCTTGTTCTCCCTGCGGATTTGAAGTACGATACTTTCCTTTCGTGTTATGACGATGTAGCTGGTCTCAAACAATTATCTACGTACGGAACAACCTGACATGGAGAAATGTGACATATTCAAAATCTCTACAACTCCTTATTGTACAATCGAAATAATTAAATTCATTACAAATATTGAAACAGAAATCACACAGCTTTAGTGACAGTTCAAGCATACGGCCCTGGCTAATGCTGAACGCCAGAATTAGCCACATTGCACATACTGACGACTGAACTATTAATTTACAATAGTAAACCTCGAAGAAAGAAGATAACGGATGACCATATTAGAGAAAAGATTCCCACATGAAATAATTGTTCGATTTCCAGTAATTTCGCATAATATAACGCACAAAGCAATTTTTTAAAATCAATATGGACAAACGACAGGGGTTAGGTAATACGAGACGACAAAGCACAACGCCATCAATAAAGGTGTGCTTTAGTCTGCATGAATGGCTGCAAATAATTAATTTTGTAGGTAGATGTAGCAGACTGTGGAGAGTTAAAGTAAAGTTTTACGGATCTTCCTACGCAACACAAACAACCCACATTGTTTTATTCCAATCGAATTGACCTTCTAGTCAGATTCTTC
>JALONX010000612.1 GCA_025454695.1 Chloroflexaceae bacterium | reverse complement strand
GCCAGTCCCAAAGCGGTGGTGCTGCGGCTGGCGGCGGTCTACGGCCCGCGCATGAAGGGCAACTACGCCCGGCTACTGCGGGCGCTGCGGCGGGGCCTGTTTGTGCCGGTGGGCGCAGGGCACAACCGGCGTACCCTGGTGCATGAAGCGGATGTGGCGCAGGCGCTGCTGCTAGCCGCCGAACATCCCGCCGCGCCCGGTCAGGTTTTTAACGTGACGGACGGAACCACCCCGCCGTTTCGGGCCATTCTGGCGGCGATGGCGGCAGCGGTGGGGCGCACCCCGCCCCGGCTGCACTTGCCGGTGGCCCCGCTGCGGCTAGCGCTGGCGGGGCTGGAACGAGGCGTGGGACTGGTAGGCAAGCGCAGCCCGCTTGGCCCGGCGACACTGGCTAAACTGCTGGAGGATGTGGCGGTGAGCGGCGCAAAGATTCAGCGGGAGTTGGGCTTTCATCCCACCTACGACATAGCCTCGGGCTGGCGCGAGACAGTTCGCCAGATAAATATTTTGCAAGTTTCGGGCTGAGTTTAATTCCATTGTTAACGGAATACACGTCCATACGTTTAACTCTTGTGGCGCTTCGGTTCGTGTGAGTTCACCAAATTTTCATTCAGATCTGGTATCACGGTGATAAGGAGTCATACCATGATCACTGTGCCGTTGCTCATTGCCAGCGGAGTGCTGGCCGCAATCATTGCCTATGTTGGGGTGTTCGGCCTACGTGCGTGGGCCGCGCGCCGCATGCTCGACATTCCCAACGAACGCAGCTCTCACTCGCGGCCTACACCTCGGGGCGGCGGCCTGGCGATTGTGGTGGTGACGCTGGCGGGACTGCTACTGGCGGGGCTGCTGCTGCCCGCCTGGCCCTTGTGGGCGCTGGTCGGGTTGCTCGTTGGGGCCGCCCTCATCGCCACGGTCAGCTGGTTCGACGACCTGAAGTCCCTGTCTAACCGTTTGCGCTTCGGCGTGCATACACTGGCGGCACTGCTGCTGATCGCTTCCTTCGGCTTCTGGCAACACGTGAGTCTGCCGCTGGTGGGCACGTTGACATGGGGCTGGCTCGGGCTGCCGATCACGCTGCTCTGGCTGGTGGGCCTGACCAACGCCTACAACTTTATGGATGGTATTGACGGCATTGCCAGCAGCCAGGCCGTCGTCGCGGGGCTGGGCTGGCTGCTGCTGGGCAGCATGGCGAACCAGCCACTGGTAGCAATGCTGGGGCTGCTGCTGGCCGCCGCGAGTCTCGGGTTTCTGGGCCACAACTGGCCGCCCGCCCGCATCTTTATGGGCGACGTGGGCAGTGCCTTTCTTGGCTTTAGTTTCGCCGCCCTGCCCGTCATCGCCGCACAAACGGACTCACGGCTGGCTCTGGCGGGCGTGCTGCTGGTCTGGCCCTTTGTGTTTGACACGGCGCTTACCTTTCTACGGCGCTGGCGCAACGGCGAGAATGTCTTCGCCGCCCACCGTTCGCACCTCTACCAGCGGCTGGTGATCGCTGGGGCCAGCCACCGCAGCGTGTCCTGCCTCTACGTGGCGCTGGCGGCGGTGGGGCTGCCCCTGGCCCTGGGCTGGGTCAGCGGCAACGAACATGCTGGCCTGGTTGCTCTACTACTGGTGCCGCTGCTGGCCTTGTTGCTGGTTGCCTTTGTTGGCTGGTATGTGCGCACGCGAGCCGTGCCCCCGCCCCCGCCAGCACCAGCCGCACAGCCAGCGGAGGTGGTGCCGCAAGCGGCTGAAACGCAGTGAAGTGGCTGACCGGAGACCCTTCGATGCCTCAGGGCAGGCGGGAGACCGACCCTTCGACAAGCCCTTCAACTGACTCCCTTCAACAAGTTCAGGGCAGGCAGGGGAGCCTCAGGGCAGGCGACCGGAGCCGGACGAGTGACGAGTGACGAGTGACGAGTGACGAGTGACGAGTGACGAGTGGCGAGTGGCGAGTGGCGAGTGGCGATTATTTTGGCTCGAATTACGCAGCACGCAGTACGAAGTACGGATTACGAAGTACGAAGTACGGATAATTGCACGCATCACGAATGACGCAGTATGCAGTACGTAGTACGAAGTACGCAACATACATCGGTCTCGCCCTTCTCGTCTTGTTGTTGGGCGTGTTGCTGGCGGCAGGGTGGCTGGCGGTGCCGCCGCAGCCCCGGCCAGCCGATGTGATTGTGGTGCTAGGCGGCTACAACGTGGAACGTTTGCAAACGGGCGTGCAGCTCTACCGGCAGGGCCTGGCGAGCCGACTCTGGCACACGGGCCACGGCAGCGATGCGGAAGGGCAACATTTTGCTGCATACACCCGCTTTTTTGCCGAAGCGGAAGGGCTGCCCGCCGACCGCCTGACCCTCCTCGAAAGCGCCTCGACCTGGGAGGATGCCGCGCAGATTGGGGCGCTGGCCCGCGAGCGGCAGGTGCGCCGCCTGCTGGTGGTAACCCACTGGTTCCACAGCCGCCGCGCCCTACGTAGCATCAACCAGCAACTGGCGGGCACCGGGGTAGAAATTGCTTACATCCCCGCCGAAGCCACGCCGTTTCAACCAGACAACTGGTGGCACAGCCGGGCGGGCTGGCAAGAAGTGACAGGAGAACTGCTAAAACTGGGCTTTTACTGGGTGTACTACGGTGTTACACCATGGGGCGATACAACCGTGCCGGGCATGCTCGGCCCGAAAGGAACTTCTGATGAAAGGCGCGTTTCGCAACCGCTATTTCCTACTCAGCGACTTGCTGCTCATTCCACTGGCGGCCTACATCAGCTTTGTGCTACGGCTTGATGACCTGAACCTGAGTGACTTCTGGGCTGGCTTCCTGCTGGTTGCTTCCCTGGCTTTGCTGGTGCTGCCGCTGCTGTTTCGTTGGGGCGGCATCTATTCGCGCTACTGGCCCTACGCCTCGGTAGATGAACTGCTGCGCCTGACGGTGATGGTGGCGACAGCGGTGGCACTGGTGGGCGCAATTGGCGTCTTTCTTGGCCCACCGCTGCTGGATGTGGTGGTGCCGCGCTCCATCCCCTTTATCTTCTTTATGCTGGCCCTCGCCGCTACCGGGCTGCCCCGGCTGCTCGTGCGGGCCGTGCCCCGCTACATCACCCAGCCACGGCCCAGCCGCGAGGCTGCTATGCGCGTGCTGGTGATGGGCGCTGGCGATGCAGGCGCAGCCCTGGTGCGCGAAATTCGCCGCAACCCGCAGGCGGGCATGCAGGTGGTGGGCCTGTTGGACGACAACCCGGCCAAACAACATGTCTACATTCACGGCGTTCGCGTCATGGGCACGCACCTCGACATTCCCAAACTGGTGAGCCAACACACGGTGCAAATGGTAGCCATCGCCATGCCCACCGCGCCCGGCAAAACCATTCGCCACATCGTGCAGATTTGTGAGCAGGTGGGGGTACGCACCAAGATTATGCCTGGCATCCACGATCTGCTCGACGGGCGGGTGAGCATCAACCAGCTACGCAATGTTGATATTGAAGACCTGCTGCGCCGCCAGCCAGTTGAGACCGAAATTGCTGCCGTGGCCGAGCTGATTCGCGGGCGGCGGGTGCTGATCACCGGCGGCGGTGGCTCCATCGGCAGCGAGTTGTGTCGGCAGGTGGCCCGTTTCGCTCCTTCGGAGCTGATAATTCTGGGCCATGGCGAAAACAGCATTTTTAACATGCAAAACGAGCTGCGGGCCGCCCTGCTGCCGGAAACTCAGCTACACACCGTGATTGCCGATATTCGCTTCGCCGGGCGCATGCTGCATGTGTTTCAAACCTACGAGCCAGAGATTGTCTTTCATGCCGCGGCCCACAAACATGTGCCGCTGATGGAACTCAACCCGGTCGAAGCGGTGACCAACAACATTCTCGGCACCAGCAACCTGCTCCAGGCGGCCCAGGCCACCGGCGTTGACCATTTTGTCATGATTTCGACCGACAAGGCGGTGAACCCGGTGAGCGTGATGGGCGCATGTAAACGGGTGGCCGAGTTGCTGGTGCATCAGGCGGCGGTAGCCACGGGCAAAGCCTATGTGGCGGTGCGCTTTGGCAATGTGCTGGGCAGCCGGGGCAGCGTGGTGCTCACCTTTAAGCAGCAGATTGCCGCCGGTGGGCCAGTGACGGTAACGCACCCGGAGATGCGGCGCTACTTTATGACTATCCCAGAAGCGGTGCAGCTCGTGCTGCAAGCGGCAACTCTGGGCCACGGCGGCGAGGTCTTCACCCTCGACATGGGCGAGCCGGTGAAAATTGTGGACATGGCCCGCGACATGATTGAACTTTCGGGCCTGGAGGTGGGCCGCGACATTGATATTGTCTACACCGGCCTGCGCCCCGGCGAGAAGCTGTTTGAGGAGCTGTTTGTGCCCGGTGAAAGCTATGAACGCACCATTCACGAGAAGATTTTTATCGCCTGCAACGCCAGCAGCTTTGTGCCGCGCGACCTGGATGAACTGATGG
>JALONX010000611.1 GCA_025454695.1 Chloroflexaceae bacterium | reverse complement strand
CCAGCGGAGCCATCACGGCGGCCATCCAACCGTTGTCGTCCATGCTTACCTTGGTCATCTCTGCGCCACGGGCGGCAGAGGCTTCCAGGGCGTCGGCAAAGGGCATAATGCCAGCGGCGATCAGTGCGCCATACTCGCCTAGCGAGTGGCCCATGACCATGTCGGGGTTGAAGCCGAACTCGCTCAGGTAGGTTGCCATGGCCGTGTCGGTGGTGAGCATGGCAGGCTGGGTGATGGCCGTCTGCATCAGGTCTTTTTCCGACTTCTTCACCGCCTCGGGGTCGTTGGCGTCTACAAAAATGTAGCTGCTCAGCGGCTTGCCCAAGATGGGCGTCATCACCTTGTCGGCTTCCGCAAACACGGCGGCGACGCGGGGCGAGAGCGTGGCCAGTTCGCGGCCCATGTTGATGTACTGGCTGCCCTGGCCGGGGAAGAGAAAGGCGACTTTGCCCGGTGCTTTGCCGCTGCCCCGGAAAATGCCCTGGGCCTGCAAGGCCCGCCAGGCCTGGGGATTATCGAAGCCTGCCGCCTTGCGGGCCTTGCCCAGCTTGTCGAGCAGGTCATCGTGGTTGGCAAAGTCCAGCACGAGTCGCTCGGGCTGGCGCAGCTCGCTCTGGTCGGGCAGCGCAATCGGCGGCGTGAAGCCACTTTCAACCCGCCCGTACAGCTCGTTGATGCGTTCGTTGAGGGCTGCCGTTGTGGGCGCACCCAGGGCCAGAATGCCCCGTGGTGGGGTCGCAGCTTTCGCCGGGGCCGCCGGGGCGGAAGAGACAGACATGCCTTTCTCCGAGTTCTCCGCGACGGTCGCGGTGGAAAACAGTTTTCGGTCGCGCTCCAGCAGGTCGGGCGTGTACTCTTCCAACACCAGGTGGAAGTTGGTTCCGCCAAAGCCGTAGGCGCTCACCCCGGCGCGGCGGGGGTAGCCGCCAGCGGGCGCAGTCCACTCCCGTAGTTCGTGGTTCACGTAGAACGGGGTGGTCTTAAAGTCAATATTGGGGTTGGGCTTTTCAGCGTTCAGGGTTGGCGGCAACAGCTTGTGGTAGAGCGCCATGGTGGTTTTGAGCATGCCTGCTGCGCCTGCGCCCGCTTTCAGGTGGCCAATGTTGCTCTTGGCCGAGCCAAGGGCAATGCGGCCCCGTTCGGCCCCGCCGTAGACGGTTGACAGGCTTTCGACCTCCACCACGTCGCCGACGCGGGTGCTGGTGCCGTGGGCTTCCACCAGGGTCGCCGTGGCCGGGTCGAGTCCGGCGTCTTCCCAGGCCCGCCGCACGGCGAACACCTGGCCCGCCGGGTTGGGTGCGGTAATACCTTTGCCCTTGCCATCGGACGAGCCGCCCACACCGCGAATCACAGCGTAGATTTTGTCGCCGTCGCGCTGGGCATCTTCCAGCCGTTTCAGCAGGAAGCAGGCGCTGCCTTCGCCCATCACAAAGCCATCGGCCCCATCACCAAAGGGGCGGCTGCCGGTTTCGCTCAGTGCGCCAATTTTGCAGAACTTCACAAAAGTTCCAACGCCCATGTTGCGATCCACGCCGCCGGTAAAAACGGCATCGCAGTGGCCTTCGGCCAGCAGGTCAACCGCCGCATCTACCGCTGCAAAGGTGGAGGCACATGCGGCGTCGGTAATGAAGTTTGGCCCGTTGAAGTTAAAAACATTGGCCACCCGGCCCGACACGATGTTGGGCAGTTCGCCCGGCATCGAGTCTTCGGTCACCGGCGGGTAGCCGCTGACAAAGCGTTCGTGCCAGTGGTTGAGCATGGCCGTGCGAACCTCTGCCGGGAGTTGGCTAAACTCTGGCGTGGCCTTCAGGGCGTTGGCATACTCGGGGAAGGAGATGCGCAGGTTTGTGTCGTAGTGCAGCTCGCCGCCCATCGCCGTGCCGAGAATCACGCCGGTGCGCTCCAGGTTCAGCGGGCGCTCCGGGTAGCCAAAGTCGGCCAGGGCCTCAGCCACGATGGAAACGGCCCACTGCTGGCCAGGATCCATGGAAGCGGCGACCCGGGGCGGGATGCGAAAACGCTTCCAATCAAACTCGAAGCCGCGCACCCACGAGCCGATCTTACTGTAGGTTTTGTCGGGCGCGTTGTGGTCGGGGTCGTAGTAGTCGGCAATGCTCCAACGCTCCGGTGGCGTTTCGATAATGCTATACCGTTTGTTGCGAATATTGTCCCAGAAGGCGGGCGCGTTCGGCGCATCCGGTAGTATCGCGCCCACCCCCACAATCGCAATCAAACGCCTTGGGTTTGGGGACATGGGAAACTCCTGTATCTGATTTCAGATTGTAGATTGCAGATTATCCAGACCAATCTGTAATCCACCATCTGTTGTTCCTCGTCCGTTTAAAAAGGTTATTCTTGCAGCTCTCGCAAAGGCGCAAAGCTCGCCAAGGTTTGCAGATGTACATACTTGAGCGACTCCTTTGCGCCTTTGCGGCTTTGCGAGAGACCCTTCCGACATCATTCTAGGCCGGGAATGCCTCGTTCAGCTTGGTCGCCACCAGGTTCATATCGTCAATCATGCCAGCCTGGGCGGCGTAGATGGCGGGCAGGTTCAGCGAGCCAGCCAGGTTCGGGTCAGTCTGGCCCGAAGCAATCGCCCATTGCAGGCCGTCGGTAGCGACCTTCAGCGCGGCGGTGCGGGCGTGGATGCGGGCCATGGTCTGCAAGGTCTCCTCGCTGAAGTGCAGCACCTGGCTCGGGTTGTTAATCGCCCGTTCCGAGAATTTGGCTGCTGTTTCGGCGTAAGTGATCAGTTCGCCCAGACGGAACAGCACATGCTGGTTGCGAGTGAGTCGGTCAATGCGGCAGCGCTCCATAATCACCGCCAGGGCCCGCATGGCCAGTGCCGCCACGCCCGCGCCCGAGGCCGGGTTGCTGCGGGCCAGTTGCTCCATCTGCGCGGCCCAGTCGTTGTAGAACGCGCCGCGAGTCTTGAGGTGCTGCTGCCAGCGGTCGCGGGCAATTGTCCATTCCATAATCTCCGAGGTGCCCTCGTAGATGCAGGTGATGCGCACGTCGCGTTTAATCTTCTCAACCATGTATTCTTTGGTGTAGCCGTAGCCACCGTGAGCCTGAATGGCATCTTCGGCGGCTTTGTTGCCCGCCTCGGTCGCCAGATATTTGGCCACCGCACCCTCGGTTTGCAGGTCTTCTTCACCATTGTCGAGGCGCTCGGCCACCCACTCGATGTAGGCGCGGGCCGCTTCCAGCCGCACCGCGTTGGCCACCAGCAGCTTGTGGGTGTAGCCCTGCTTCTGGCTCAGGGGAGAACCGCCCTGCACGCGCACCTGGCCGTAGCGGATGGCCCGCCGCAGGGCTTCCCAGCCCGCGCCAAGGCCAAACGAGCCGACCATCAGGCGGGTGTAACCGAAGACGGCCTGGGCCTGAGCCAGCCCCTCGCCCTCTTTGAGGCCCACCAGATCTTCGGCGGGCACATACACATCGTCGAGGAACAGCGCGGCGGTGTTGCTGGCGCGAATGCCGTGTTTGTCTTCCGGCTTGCCCTGGGTGAAGCCAGGTGCGCCGTGTTCCACCACAAACCATGTGGGGCCACCGGGGGCATTCGCCAGAATGGTGTAGAGCGTGGCCACGCCGCCATTGCTGATCCACTGTTTGCGCCCGGTAATCTTGTAGCCAACCACCTTACCGTCTTCTTCCACCGGCACGGCTTTGGTGGTGAGCATGGCCAGGTCGCTGCCGGCCTGGGGTTCGGTTGCGCCATAGGCAACCAGCAGGCCCTCGTTGGCAATGCGGCCCATCCAGCGGGCCTTCTGCTCATCGGTCGCGCCCACCACAATCGGGTCAGTGCCGAGGAAGGTGGCTAGCACGCCCGTGGCGATGCCCAGGTCAATCGCGGCCATAGCCTCGGAAACGCGGTACACATCATACGCGCCGCCGCCCAGGCCATCGTATTTTTCAGGAATAAAAAGGAGGTGCAAACCAACATCTTCGTACAGTTCGCGCAACACGTCGTGAGGGAATTCGTCTTTGTGGTCAATCTCCAACAGAAAGGCCGGTTTCAGTTTCCGTTCGGCGTATTCCTTCAACGTGGAAAGCACCATGTCCAGGGTTTCAGTGTCGAGTGTGGCAGTCGCGGTCATTGTGGGGTTCCTCCTCGCGCCGGGCCTGTCATCCGCATGCTGCTGTCTGTCGTTCAGGCTGCTCAAACGTGGTCAAAGGCCCAAAGGTGAGTTATGTTCCCTTCTGGCCTTTGTGCCTTTGTGAGCAATTCAGCTACGTCTGCGAACGGCTGCCGCTGCTTGCTATTCAACTGCTGCAAAGAACATCCACCCATCATCATAGGCAGAAGGCGAGGCAAAAAAGATAAGAAGCGCCCATCTATCGTAAAGGGATGTTCACTCTGACTGGGGGGCGGTTTGTAGTTGAAACGACGAGGGTGAGAGCAGTGGGGCGGTGGGGTAGGGGTGTGGGGCTGGGGGGCTGGGGGGCTGTGGGGCTGTGGGGGCTGTGGGGGCTGTGGGCACAATCCGACAACCCCACAACGCGCCCTGGCCTCGGTCATCTTGTCATCGTGTCACCGGGTCATCACGCGGGCGGTATCACCTCAAGAAACACCCGGCTCCCGATCTGCCGGTTGGCGTCCATTTGCGATGTCATAGCGTCGTAGGTCTGGCCATATTTCTGGCGCAGGGCGGCGGCGGCGCAGGCGAACTCATCGGGGGGCAGCACACGGGCCTGGGCGGGCAGCGTTGTGCCGTGGGTGTTGCCAATCCGGTCGCTGGGCGTCACCAGCACATGGGGGTTGTTGCTAATACGTTTCGTCTTGCCCGCCAGGCTGCTGGTGGTGATGTAGAGCCGCCCGGCGGCCTCGGCAAACCAGACTGTCGTGGGCATCGCATCGCCATTTTTGCGGTAGGTGGTGAGAACAATGAACTCCTCGTTGTGCAACGGCGCAAAGTAGCCATTGTCGTTTGTCGTGGTGTCAACCTGGGTCATACAAGCGCTCTCCTGGTACAAAAATCAACGTACTGTGGTAGTGTAGCACATGTGCCAGGCCGCAGCGACCGTGCTACAATAGACTCAGTGTGTTTTCACCAAGAGGCTTTCTGAAAAGGTTACTTTTTTGGCTCTCGCAAAGCCGCAAAGGGTTGGCCCAAACACGTTCATCTGCACATCTTTGCGGACTTTGCGCCTTTGCGAGAGTTTTTCAGACAGCTGCTAATATATTCGGCAATACGAGGTACTTCGATGCAAGACCCGGCAGAACGGCCCAAAAAGGGCGGCTTAAGCAACTGGATCGGGATTATCTTTTTCCTGGTGCTTGCGTTTGGCTCGCAGCTCATCACGCCGCTGGCCCGCATGCTCACCCAGATCACTGGCGTGCCAATTAACCCCAGCACCCTGTTTGGGATCGCCGTTGTTGGCGCCTTTATCGTTCCGGTGCTGGTTTCGTTTGTGCGCTCAGCCTTGCGCATCAGCCAGCGCAACGACGCCCGCCTGCCCACCCAACTCTCGCAGCCTGGCGACAATGACTGGCTTCAGTCGCCCCGCACACCTGCATGGCCGTCCACCCCCTCCATCCCGTCGCCTCCTTCCATGCCCTACCAGCCGCGTCTTGATATTGACATAAAGAAATTGGCTCAACCGCCCCGTTTCGATCCGGTGTTTAACCCCCGTATTGTGTGGGCCAGTCTGGGCGGGGCCGTGCTGTTTGCCGCCTTTGTTGCGGGCGCTGCTCTGCTCACCGGGGCACTCCCCTGATAATTCTCTCGCAAAGCCTGTCCTGAGGCATCGAAGGGGCGCAAAGCCACAAAGGATGGGCAAAAGCATGGGCTTTGATTCAAATTTTGCATACTTTGCGGCTTTGCGCGAGCAACAAAAGTTACCCATTTCAGAAGCTTCTAAGGATCGCAAAGGACATCTTTTTGAGACCACTTTGTGCCTTTGTGCCTTTGTGAGGGCTATGTTTGTGCCTTTGTGCGAGCCAAAAACATGACCGATTACGACGATTTTGTAGATTACTACGAGGCCGATGTCGGCGATTTCACCGAGGACATTCCCTTCTACATAGAAATGGCCCGGCGTAGCGGTGGCCCATTGCTAGAGCTGATGTGTGGCACGGGCCGGGTGCTGTTGCCGTTGGCCGAAGAAGGCTACCAGATCACTGGGGTCGATCTGTCGCAGCCCATGCTTGCGCTGGCCAGCCGCAAATGTGCCGAGGCCGGGGTGTCCGAGCGCGTCGCCCTGCTGCATGGGGACGTGCGCACGCTCGAACTGCCTGCCCGCCACTTCCCGCTCGCCTTTGTGGCCGTCAACTCGTTTATGCACCTGACCGAGGTGAAAGACCAACTCGCCGCCCTGGCAACCATCCGTGCCGCCCTCACCCGCAAAGGCACGCTCGTCCTCGACCTCTTCAACCCCGACCCGGCGGCGATGCTGCGGGAAGACAGCCGTCTGACCCTGGAACGCAGTTTCGAGCTGCATGGCCGGCAAGTGACCAAATTCGTCGCCATTGATAGCGACATCGCCCGCCAGGTCAACTATATGACCCATATCTACGACGCTACCGATGCGAACCACCAGATGACCCGTCGCACCATGCGCTTTTCGCTGCGCTGGTTCTACCGCTACGAACTGGAACACCTGCTGGTGCGGGCTGGCTTCAACCTCCGCGCCGTCTACGGCTCCTACGACCTCGACGATTACCACAGCGGCAGCCCCCGCCTGCTGGCCGTGGCCGCGCCTGCATAAATGCTTAAATGTAGTGCGGATTTATGGACTTTAGCTTTTTATTCCCGTGTAAAATGTCCTGTAGCTGCGCGATTTATCGCGTAAACGGGTATATCTGCTCGCCGTAGCCCTCAAGGGCGCGGCTCTCATGTGCAAAGCCCGCCTGCGCGGGCTATACCGGATTTAATTTTTAATCCTCATAATTGTGCTGCTACATCGTATTATTAATTTAATTATTAAAATTCATAAGTCCGCACGACGCTTCTTCCCAAACAAAAAACGGGCGTCCCTCACTCCGAGGGACGCCCGTTTTGGTTATATTCCGCGTTGCAGTTACGCTGACAGCCCGCCAAGCTTGGGCAGCTGCGTCGTTATGCCCGGAAGGTTCTCGCTCTTCTCGCCCTGCCCGTTGAGCGTGATGGTGAGGGGCACCACCCGCCGCATCAGTTCAGCCAGCCGTTCGCCTTCCAGCGTTTCAGCTTCCAGCAGAATGTTGGCCATGTCGTCCAGTACGGCCCGGTTGTTGAGCAGAATCTGGCGTGCCCGATCCTGCGCTTCAAAGGCCAACTGCGAGACTTCATTGTCAATCTGCCGGGCAACCTCGTCGCTGTAGTTGCGCTGCTCGCTAATCTCGCGGCCCAGGAAGATCAACTCTTCCTTTTCGCCGAAGACCAGCGGGCCAAGCTTCTGGCTCATGCCGTAGCGCGTCACCATCGAGCGGGCGATACGCGACACCTGCATCAGGTCACTCGATGCGCCAGTCGTCACCTCGTCGGTGCCGAACACCAGCTCTTCCGCCATGCGACCACCAAGGGCCATGGCCATCTTGGCCTTAAACTGCAAGATGTTCAGGTTGAGCTGATCCTCATCCGGCAGGAAGAGCGCATAACCCAGCGCCCGCCCACGAGGGATGATCGTCACCTTCTGCAACCGATCCGAGCCAGGCATGGCCGCGCCCACAATGGCGTGACCCGCCTCGTGGTACGAGGTCAGCAGCTTCTGGCGGTCGGTCATCACGCGGGAACGGCGTTCGGGGCCACCTAGCTGCACCCGTTCCACCGCATCCTGCAGTTCCGCCATGCTGATCTTCTTCTTCGAGCGGCGAGCGGCCAGAATAGCAGCTTCGTTCACCACGTTCATCAAGTCAGCGCCGGAGAAACCGGGGGTTTGCCGGGCGATGACTTCCATCACCACATCTTCGGAAAGCGGCTTGCCCTTGGTATGCACCTTGAGCACCTCCACCCGTCCGCGCACGTCCGGCGCATCCAGCACCACCTGGCGGTCGAAGCGACCGGGGCGGATCAGGGCCGGATCGAGTACGTCGGGCCGGTTGGTGGCGGCGATCACAATCACGTTGGTGTTGGTGTCAAAGCCGTCCATCTCCACCAGAATCTGGTTGAGGGTCTGCTCGCGCTCATCATGCGAACCACCAAGACCGGCACCGCGCTGCCGCCCCACCGCGTCAATTTCGTCAATAAAGACGATACAGGGAGCGTTGCGCTTTGCCTGGTCAAATAGGTCGCGCACGCGGCTGGCACCCACGCCAACAAACATTTCCACAAATTCTGAACCGCTAATGGAGAAGAAGGGCACGCCTGCTTCACCAGCCACTGCCCGTGACAGCAGAGTCTTGCCGGTTCCGGGTGGGCCAACCATCAGCACACCACGCGGAATGCGGGCACCCAGCGCGGCGAACTTGTCCGGGAATTTGAGGAATTCCACAACCTCAGTCAAGTCCTGCTTGGCCTCTTCCTGTCCAGCCACATCGGCAAAGGTAATCGTCGGCTTGTCGCCAGCGAACATGCGAGCCCGGCTCTTGCCGAACGACAGGGCCTGGTTGTTGCTGCCCTGGGCCTGGCGCATGAAGAAGACGAAGAAGCCGATCAGCAGCAG
>JALONX010000610.1 GCA_025454695.1 Chloroflexaceae bacterium | reverse complement strand
CGTTGCCCCTGGCCGCCCTGCTGGTGGCGGGGGTGGCGGCGGGCGTGCTGGCGCTGATTCACCCCATCTGGGCCGTGTACATGGCCATTCTTGCCGTGCCGGTGCAGGAGATTGTGGTGCTGCCCGGTGGCCTCAACTTTGTGCAGGCGGCCCTGCTGCTGGCCCTCGGCAGCTGGGGGCTGCGGGCGCTTTCCCGTCCCGACCAGCCGATTCTTTTTGGGCGACTCTTCCCTGGCCTGGCCCTGTTGCTGTTTGCCCTGAGTCTTGCAACCATCCTCACGCCCTACAGCTTTACCGAAGCGGTGAAAGAAACGGTGCGCTGGGCCTCAGCGGCGCTGATGTATCTGCTGGCGCTGAACATGTGCCGCCCCGATGGCCCCGACGCTGCCGGGTGGCGCTGGCGGGCAGGCGGGCTGGTGGCCTGCTTGCTTGCCGCGCCTACGGCCAACGGGCTGCTGGGGTTGTGGCAGTTCTTCACCGCCGATGCCCCGCCGAGCTTTCTGATTGCCGGGGGCCGCTTTGCGCGGGCCTACGGCACAATTGGCCAGCCCAACTCGTTTGCCGGTTCGCTCAACATGGCCTGGCCGCTGGCGGTAGCACTTTGCCTAGTTTTGATTTTGGATTTTAGATTTTGGATTGTCGCTCGCTCATCTAAAATCCAAAATCTAAAATCCAAAATCGTTTTGCTAGCTAGCGTGAGTCTGTGTGCGGCGGTGCTGCTGGCGGCGCTGGTGGCCACCTTCTCGCGGGGCGGCTGGGTGGGCGCTGCCGGTGGCGCGGCGGCGATGCTGCTGGCCGTGGGGCTGCTGCTTCCGGCGGCCTTACGGCGGCGCTTCACCCAGGGGTTGGCGCTGGCGGTGGGGGCAGCAGGTGTGGTGCTGCTGCTCGGCGGCGGGGGCCTGCTGCCCGACGCGCTTGAGCAGCGCATCAGCAGCATTACCCGCAACCTGCGCCTGTTTGATGTGCGCACGGTGGCGGTGACGCCGGAGAACTTCGCCGTGGTTGAGCGTATGGCCCAGCTTCAGGCGGCCTGGCACATGTTTACCAGCCACCCGCTGACGGGGGTAGGGCCGGGCAACTACACTCTGGCCTACGAGGGCCGTGGCCCCAACGGCAGCGTGCCACCGATGTATGTCCACCCTTGGTATCAGTCGCGGGGCCACGCCCACAACTATTATGTGCATACCGCTGCCGAAGTGGGCATCATCGGGCTATTCGCCTACCTGGTGCTGGCGGCGTTGCAACTGGTGCAGGCTCGGGCCACGCTGCTGGCGGCCCCAGCAAATGACTGGTTCGCCCGTGGCGTGGCGGTCGGCGGCTGTGGTATCATACTGGCGGTGCTGACACATAACTTTTTTGAAAACTTGCATGTGCTGAACCTGGGTGTGCAACTCGGGGCCGTGTGGGGCCTCCTCGCCGCCCTGGAACGATGCGAAAGCCAGCCTTAAACGCAGAGACGCAGAGACGCAGAGGCTTTGGTAGTATGCCGGTCTTCGGTCTGCGGTCTCCGGTCTTGATATCTGGTTCTAACGACACATTATGACCTATCTCATCACGGGCGGGGCCGGGTTTGTGGGGAGCCACCTGGCTGATGCGCTGCTGGCACGGGGCGAACGGGTCGTCTGCGTGGACAATTTTAATGGCTACTACACGCCAGAGCGCAAGCGGCGTAATCTGGCGGCGGCGCTGGAACAGCCCGGCTTCACACTGGTAGAGGCCGATATTCGTGACTCGGCGGCGCTGGAGCAGGTTTTTAGCGACTACAAACCGACCCATGTAGCCCACCTGGCGGCGATGGCTGGGGTGCGGGCCTCCATCGCCCAACCGGCGATCTATGAGGCGGTGAATGTGGGCGGCACGCTGACGATCCTCGACCTGGCCCGCCGCTTCGCGGTCGAAAATCTGGTCGTCGCCTCCACCTCCTCGGTCTACGGCCAGACGACGAAACTGCCCTTTGAGGAAGGCGACCCAACTGATCGCCCGCTCTCGCCCTATTCGGCCACCAAAAAAGCCGCCGAGGTGCTGGCCTATACCTATCATCATCTTTACGGCGTGCCCACCACGGTGGTACGTTTTTTCACCGTGTATGGCCCCCGTGGCCGCCCCGACATGACGCCGCATCTGTTTATGGATCGCATGGTGAAGGGCGAGCCGATCACGCTGTTTAACGGCGGCATCAATCTCTACCGCGACTACACCTACGTTGGTGATATTGTGGCGGGCGTGGCGGCGGCTCTTGCTGCAAACCTTGCCTTTGAAATTGTTAATCTTGGTAATGCCCAGCCGGTACAATTATGTGACTTTGTGCAGCTGCTTGAACGGATCAGTGGCTACCAGGCCATTATTGAGGCCGTGCCCCTGCCCGCCACCGAGCCGCTGACAACATTTGCCGACACGCGCAAAGCCCGGCGTCTGCTCGGCTACCACCCCACCACCGGGGTTGAAGAAGGGCTGTCACGCTTCTGGGCGTGGTATCACCATGAAGTGTTGGGCGGAGGCCGCCGCTGATGTATCTTGAGGAATCGAAAACCAAGGGGCGCGAGGATGCGCCCGCAGACGAGGCCGTGATTGAACAGGTGGAGCGGGAGGGGTTTTCGCTCTGGGAGCGGCTGCGTAGCCCGCGCACGCTCATCTCGTTTGCGCTGGCGATTGCCATTGTTGTCTTCGCTTTTCGCGGGCTAGACATTAATCTGGCCCAGACCTGGGAGTACATCCGGGGTGCCAACCCCTGGTTGCTGCTGGCTGGCCTGACCGTCTTCTACTGCACCTTCCCGCTGCGGGCGCTGCGCTGGCGCATGCTGCTCGACAACGCCGGGGTGCCCGTGCGGGAAGGTCGCCACAGTTGGGCCTCGTTTCCAGCGCTGATGGAGTACATCTACCTCTCCTGGTTCGCCAATTGCATTGTGCCCGCCAAACTAGGCGACGCCTACCGGGGCTACCTGCTTAAGCACAATGGCAAGGTTTCGTTTTCCATGGCCTTTGGCACGATTTTCGCCGAACGGCTGCTGGATATGCTCGGCCTCTTCGGCCTGCTGGTGCTGACGGCCTGGTTGACCTTTGGGGCCAGCATGCCCGATGGCACCCAGCTTGTGTTTGTGTTTGGGGCGCTGCTGGTGGTGGCGATTGTGGCTGGGCTGGCGGGCATGCGCTGGCTCAGCCCAATTATCCGCCGCTTCATCCCCCAGCGCTTGCACCGCGTCTACGGCAATTTTGAGGCTGCCGCCCTTGGCTCGTTTCGCCCGGCCATTTTGCCCCGGCTGTTTGCGCTCACCGGCGGCGTCTGGCTACTGGAAGGGCTACGGCTCTTCTTTGTGATCGAGGCGCTGAGCCACGCCGGGTTGGCCCTGCCGCTCCCGGCGATCATCTTTATCGCCCTGTCGTCGTCGCTGCTCAGCGCCGTGCCGCTCACGCCCGCCGGGCTGGGGGTGGTGGAGGCGACTGTGACCGGCGTGTTGACCTTTTTTAACGTTGGTACCAGCCTGGGTGTGGCCGTGACGCTGCTGGATCGGCTGATCAACTTCTGGAGCATCGTCTTCGGCGGCTTTCTGGTCTACCTCTTCAGCAAGCGCAAGTGAGCCTGACATGGCTCGCGCAAAGCCGCAAAGGATGGAACAGCAAGGGAAATACAGGAAATGAAGGAAATAACGCTGTTAAGCACCGGATCATTTCCCTTATTTCCTTCATTTCCTGTCTTCCACAATCGTCAATCTAAAATCTAAAATCTAAAATCGCTAAATGCTCATTGGAATTGACTACACCTCGGCTATCTGGCAGGGGTCAACCGGCATCGGGCGCTACACCCGCGAACTGGTGCGAGCGACCACCAGCATGGAATGCCGCAACCGCTACGTCCTCTTCTACGCCGCCAGGGGCATCTCGACGCAGAGTGCCGTGGTGCGGGAGTTGGCCCGTGCCGGTGGAACGCTTCACTGGCAAGCTCGACCTGGTGTTTGGGCCAGATTTTGTGCTACCGCCCACCCGCGCCCGCACCCTCGTTACCATTCACGATGTGACCTTTTTGATCAACCCGGAGTGGTTTGAAGCGGCCTTCCGGCGCTACATCAACAGCTGCATGCCCCGCAGCCTCCAGCGGGCCGACCTGGTGCTGGTGGACTCAGAGGCAACCCGCACCGACCTGGTGCGGCTGACCCACGTGCCGAAGGAGCGGGTCGCCGTAGTCTACCTGGGGGCAGCGTTAGACGTGTTTCGCCCCTTGCCCGCCAGCGTGACGGAGCCGGTGCGCCAGAAGTTTAACCTACCCCAGGATTTCCTGCTGTTCGTGAGCACGCTGGAACCGCGCAAAAACCTGGTGCGCCTGCTGGAAGCGATGAGCTATCTCGACTCGTCGCTGCATCTGGTAGTGGCGGGCAAAAAGGGCTGGCTCTTCGACGAGATTTTTGCCACAGTGCAGCGACTCGGCCTCACCGAACGCATCCATTTTCTCGGCCCGGTTTACGAAGAGCTACCAGCGTTGTACAATCTAGCACGGGCCTTTGTCTACCCCTCGCTCTACGAGGGCTTTGGCATGCCGGTGATTGAAGCGATGGCCTGTGGCACGCCGGTTGTTACTGCCAACAATTCTAGCCTGCCGGAGGTGGCAGGCAACGCCGCCGTGCTGGTCAACGCCCTCGACAGTCGCTCCATCGCCGACGGCGTGCGGCAGGCGCTGGCTGCCAGCGAGCATCTGCGGGCAGCCGGGCCAGTGCAGGCCCAAAAATTCACATGGCACAACGCCGCCCAGAGTTTGCTGGAATGTTTTGAGCGGGCGATGAAGAGCTAGACCGGAGACCGGGGACGGGAGACCGGAGCCGGACAGAAACGCAGAGGCGCAAAGGCGCAGAGCCTGCCCTGAGGCTCCCCGGCTCCTGCCCCTCGACTGGCTCGGGAACCGCCTGACGAAGGGGAGCTTGCCTGCCCTGAGGCTCCCCGGCTCCTGCCCCTCGACTGGCTCGGGAACCGCCTGACGAAGGGGAGCCTGTCGAAGGGCTTGCCGAAGGGACGCAGAAGATTTTTGGGATGGGAGGGCAAACCTTGTGTTCGCCCTCTGAGAACCAGAGCGACGATAATCAATGGCGTAGGGGCGTGGTCTGTGACCCGCCCGCGCTGCAACCCGGTGAAGTAACCGCGAGAACCGAGAACCAGAGCGACGATAATCAATGGCGTAGGGGCGTGGTCTGTGACCCGCCCACAATGAAATTACAGCGATGTCTCGGCTATAAACAGTTTGCCGGTCTCCCGTCTTCGGTCTCCGGTCAAAACTCGTAACTCGTAACTCGTAACTCGTAACTCGTAACTCAACATGTCTTCACAACGCGACCTGACAGCTGAAGCCGTGCAACGTGGTGCGCCGCCAGGGCGGGGCTACGCTGTGGGCCAGTGGCTCTCGCGGGTGCTGCACCCGGTGCCGTTGAGCCTGCTGAGCATCCTGATTATCGGGCTGTTTGCCGTGCCCGACCGGCTGGCTGGGCTGGGCTGGGCGCTGGCGGGGGCGGCGATTCAGGTTGTCCCACCGACGCTGTTTTTCCGCATGCGGCTGCGGCAAGGGGCTTACAGCGACGAGGATATTTCCGTTCGCCAGCAGCGCAACGAACTCTACCTGTTTGGCCTGCTCACGGTGCTGCTGGGAACGGTGTTGCTGCTGCTGCTCGGTGCGCCGCTGCCGATTGTGGCCCTGTTTTGCAGCGCGATTGTGCTCAACATCAGCAGCTGGATCATCAACCTGTTCTGGAAAATCAGCATTCACTCGGCGGCAATCGGTTCGTGCGCCACCGTTGCTACCCTGTTTGTGTGGCCGCTAGGCGTGCTGCTCTGGCTGGGTGCCGGGGCGCTGGGCTGGGCGCGGGTACGCACCCGTAACCACACGCCCATGCAGGTGGTGGCGGGGCTGGCCCTGGCGGCAGCGGGCGTGGTTGGCACCTTCCGGGCCTTCGGGCTGGTGTAACGATGCTCACTGCCGAACGGGGCCGGAATGAGGCCGCGACCGTGGCCCCACGGTCGCGATTGCGCCAGTTCATCACGCATCCCGTCAGTGCTTACCTCTGCCTCTGGCTGCTGCTGGGGCTGCTGGTTTCCGTCTTCATGCGCCCGCCGCCCCCGGTGCCCGCCGATGACCCCAACGTCTTCCAGAATGTCTGGGATGTGGAACAGAATGGTAGCGACAGCTTCCGCTGGACGCAGCCGGGGAGTGCCCTGCGCCTGTTCGGCGTCGAGCAGCCCCTGCCGCTGGCGCTCTCGCTCCGTATGACCATGCCCCGGCCTGAAGGCAGCGCCCCCGTTCCAATCAGCATTGGCGATGTGTCGTTTAGCGCCAGCAGCAACCAGTGGCGGCGCTACGAGGTGCTGCTGCCACCACAGCGCCGCAGCGCCGAGTCGCCCCTGGTGCGCCTGCAAAGCGCGGGCTTTATTCCCGCAGGCGATGACACGCGGGAGCTGGGCGTGGCGATTTCAGCCATGCAAGTGCAGCCGCTACGGGGTACATGGTTGCAACACCAGTTCTACCCGGAACGCTGGCTGTTTCTGCTGCTGCTGGCCGGGCTGGTGCTGTTTATGCCACGCTGGGGCTTCCCTCTAGCGGGTGGGCTGAGCCTGGCGCTAGCCCTGCTGACGATCTTGCATGCGGCCACCCTGGCCCGCTGGTTGCCCAACCTCTGGCTTGGGCTGGCGGTGGCTTACGGTGCATGTGGATTGTGGCGACTCACGGAGATCAACACCGCAAAAGCCCCCAGATTGCCTTCCTTCGCGAGCTTTGCGCCTTTGCGAGAGCCTTTTCCGCTGGTTACTGGCTTGCTGCTGGTGCTGGCGGCAACCTTGCTCGCCCCGTGGATTGGGGCGGTGAGCTGGGGGCTGCTGCTGGCTGGCCTGGCCTGCCTGTGGCTGGCGCTGCCGCCCCGCGAGTCCGTGCCTGAAGCGCCCTTCCCACGTGAATACTGGCTGCTGGCAGCAATCGTGCTGGCTAGCCTGGGGCTGCGCCTGGGGTTACTTTTCGTGCTGCCCGCCGATCTCTGGCGCGATGAAGCCCGTGGTGGCCTGCACGTCCTCCAAATCATCAACGATCCCAGCTTCCGGCCCGTCTACCTGCCCTTCACGGTGGATATTCCAGCCCTGCTGATCTACCTGGCGGTGCCCTTTGTGCAGCTGTTTGGCCCCACGCCGCTGGCGCTGCGCCTGGCTCCCACGCTGGTCGCCGGGCTGACGCCCCTGGCCCTCTGGTTTGCGGCCCGCCCGCTAATTGGTGCGCGGGGGGCGCTGCTGGCGGCGGCGCTGCTCCTTGGCAGCAGCTGGCACATGGCCACGGGGCGCATCTTTTTTGCTACCGCCCTGAGTCCCTTCTTCACTCTGGTTGCCGTAGGCGCTCTGTTGCGCACTATTGAAGCCGAGGGCCGCTGGCGCTGGGGCTGGGCCATGCTGTGTGGACTCAGCGGCGGGATTGCACTGTATGCTTACCACCCCTCGCGGCTCACTGCGCCGCTGCTGGCGCTGACGGCGCTGGTGCTGCTGTGGCGCAACCCGGCCTGGCGGCGGGCCTGGCAGCCGCTGGCCCTGGCGGCGCTGGTGCTGGTGCTGATTGACCTGCCGATGCTGTTCTACGTTCTTGACGCCTCGAATGAGTATATGCGGCGGCTGGGCCAGACCACGCTGTTTAATGCGGCCAACCTGGGCGGGCGGGCACCGCTGGCGCTGCTGGAACAGAACGCTGCGGCCTACCTCAACATGTGGTTCTGGCGGGGCGACCCTAACCCGCGCCACTACCTGCCCGCAACGCCCATGCTCGATCCGTTCAGTGCGGCGGCGTTTGCGGTGGGCTGCGTGCTGGCTCTGCGGCATGTCAGTCGGCCTATGCTCATTTTGCTGCTCTGGCTCGGAGTGATGTTTGCGCCGGGCCTGCTGAGCGGCAGCGCCCCCCACACCATGCGGGCAATTGAGATGCTGCCACCGGCCCTGCTGCTGGCGGCGGCGGCGCTGGTTACGCTCGCACAAAGGCACACAGGCGCAAAGGAATCCCCCCTGGCCCCCCTTGGTAAGGGGGGAACACGGCTGCGTGCTGCGGAAAGCCCCCCTTCCAAAGGGGGGATGGGGGGATTCTGGCGAAGCGGAGGGCTGCTGGCACTGGTTGTGGCGGGCAGCTTGAGCATCGGTGTCTGGCGCATGTTTGTGGCTTACCCGGCAAACCCGGAAGTGGCCGAGGCTTTTTCTGGCGATGATACGCGGCTTGGGCTATGGGCGCGGCAGGTGGCGGTTCCGCTCAGCCGGGCGGGCTATCGGCTGCTGCTGCCGGTGCGCTCCAGTGACCCGGAGGTGCTGGACATGCTGGTGGCCGATTTGCCCGTGCAGCGGTTTCAGTTCCACGATGTTG
>JALONX010000609.1 GCA_025454695.1 Chloroflexaceae bacterium | reverse complement strand
GGGTGCCGTGCGGGCGGCGGGCTGGGGGCCGATTGCGAGGAGTGCTGACCGTTCTGGCCCCACCTTCGCCCTGTGGCGGCTCGACGCCGAGCGGGTGGCAGCGCCGCTGCGCCAGCCGCCACACCCGGCGGAGAACTGCGCATTGGTACGGGTTTAAGCATCCCCACCGCGCTGGATGTGACGCAGGGGTCGGTTGGCTACAACATGATCACCTACGGTGCGGGCGAGACACTCATGCGCATCACACCAGAGCAGCAACTTGAACCCTGGCTCGCCGAGACGATCACGCGGGTTGACCCGAACACCTGGCAAGTCACGTTGCGCCAGAACGTGCGCTTCCACGATGGCAGCCCGCTTACTGCCGAGGCCGTGGCTGAATCGATTCGCAGCAGCCTGACGACGCTGGCCGGTGCCAAAAACTTTTTGCCCACCGAAACCGAGATCAGCGTGACTGACGCGCAGACGCTCACGCTGCGCACGCCTGAACCGGCGGGCAACCTGCCCTATAGTCTGGCAAACTGGAACTTCGTGATCCATCGGCCTGCCCAGAACGGCGTTTCCCCGCTCACCGGCATGTATCGCCCGGTGCGCCTGGAGAAAGACCAGGAGTTTGTGCTGGAACCCTTCGCCGATCACTGGGGTGGGCCACCGCCCCTGGCGCAGGTGGTTGTGCGCCGCATCACCGACGGCAACGCGCGGGCGTTGGCGCTGCAAAGCGGCGACCTCGATATGCTCACCAACGTGCCACCAAATATCGCCGCAAGCCTGCCCGCCGATGTGACACAAACCAGCGTGCCCGGCACACGCCTGCACTACGTCATCCTCAACAATACCCGCGCACCGTTTGATGATGTGCGGGTGCGCACAGCGGCGGCGCACGCTATTGACCGCGAGGCCCTGCTGGCCGCCACGCTTGAAGGCCAGGGGAGTGTGGCCACGAATATGTATCCCTCCTCGGTCGGCATCAGCATTGTGCCTGCCCAGGAAACCAACATTGAGCAGGCGAAGCAGCTCCTCGACGAGGCTGGCTGGGTTGCTGGCGCTGACGGCGTGCGCACAAAAGATGGCCAGCGCCTGGAATTTCTACTCTACAGCTACCCTGGCCGCCCGGAAATCACCGCGCTTGCCATCACCATGCAGGCCCAACTTGCCGCCATCGGTGTTGCCGTGAAGGTTGAGGAGGTGCAGGACATCACCTCACAGATCGAGGGTGGCGAATTTCAGGCCAGCATGTTTTCTGTGCGTGTTGCCAGTGACCCGCAGTATATGCCGGGTGTCTCGCTGGTGAGCGGTGCCGCCTACAACTATGGCGGTTACCAGAGTGCAGCGCTGGAAGCGGTCTTCGCCCAGCTGCGGGCCACTAGCGAGCTGGACGAGCGCCAATCCCTGGCCCGCCAGATGCAGGAGATCGTCGCCCAGGACACGCCCAACATCTACCTGGTGGCACCACCCCTGATCACCGCCTTCAACAGCGCGGTGGTGAGCGGCTACACGCCCCACCCGGATGATCTCTACCTCGTCACCCGTGAACTGACGGTGACGCGGTAATGCTTGCGCAGCTGTTGGCCCGTGTTGGCGGCGGGTTCCTGGTGCTCTGGCTGGTCAGCCTGCTTGCATTCGGGTTGCTCGCCCTGGCCCCAGGCGAACCAGCACGCCTGCTGCTCACTGCCGAAGGGGTGACTATGCCAACCCCAGAGCTAGTCGCAGCCAAGCGGGCCGAGCTGCGGCTCGACGACCCACTGCCGACGCGCTACATGCACTGGCTCGCCGGGGCACTGCGTGGCGATTTCGGCGCGAGCTACCGCACCGGGCGTGCGGTGTGGGCGGTCTACAGCGAGCGCTTCCCGGCGACGCTGATGCTAGCCGGGCTGACCCTGCTGCTGAGTCTGGCGGTGGCCCTCCCACTCGGCGTGATTTCGGCGCTCCGGCGGGGCAGCATGCTCGACACACTGCTGCAAGGGGTGGCCGTGCTGGGTGCGTCCGCCCCTGGTTTCTGGGTAGCGCTGATCTTGATGCTAGTTTTTGCCGCAACCCTACGCTGGTTGCCCGCCCTGGGCAGCCCAACCCTGGCGGGGATGTTGCTGCCAGCGATTACCCTGGCCTTGCCGAACGTGGCCGTGCTGGCGCGACTGCTGCGGGCGGCAACGCTGGACGCGCTTGGCCAGGCCTATATGGTCACCGCCCAGGCCAAGGGCTACAGCACACGCGGCGCGGTCTGGTTCCACGCGCTGCCAAACGTCTGGCCCACGCTCGTCACGGCGGTCACACTAGAAGCGGCGTATCTGCTTACCGGCACCGTCATCATTGAAACGGTGTTCGCCTACCCTGGTGTGGGGCGGCTGGCTGTGGATGCAGCTCTGGTGGGCGATATGCCCATGCTAGCCCTCTGTGTGCTGGTCGCCGCCACGATCTATGTGTTGAGCAATGGGCTAGCCGACCTGCTGCTGCTGCTGCTCGACCCGCGGGTGCGCCCCCTATGAGCGATCGGCCCATCTCCTCCCTGGCTAGCCCACAGGCAACGCCCCACACCGGGCGGCGGCGCTCGCGATCTACCCTGGCGACCAGGGAGCAGCGGCCCAGGCGTGGCCTGCATCCGGGTGGCTGGGTCGCCCTGGTCGGGCTGGCGCTGATCATCGCGCTGGTGCTGGTTGGGCCATGGCTCTGGCCGCTTGACCCGCTGACCCAGGTGATTGCCAACCGCCTCGCCCCACCTTCGCCTGCTCACCCCCTGGGCACCGACCAGTATGGCCGCGACCTGCTGGCACGCCTGCTGCACGGCGGGCGCTGGTCGTTGCTGGGGGCGCTGCTGGTCTGCCTGGGCACCACCACCCTGGGCGGGGCACTGGGGGCGGCGGCGGCACTCGGGCCGCGCTGGCTCGACCGGGCCATCGGCTGGATCACCGAAACCTTTCAGGCCGTGCCGGGGGTGCTTCTGGCGCTGGCCCTCGCCGCCTTGCTGCGGCCCTCGTTTGGCAATCTCGTGCTGGCCCTGGTGCTGACCAACTGGACGTGGTATGCCCGCATGTATCGGGCGTTGATCATGCACGAACTGGCCGCACCCTACATAGAGGGCGCTCGTGCGATCGGGGTTGGCACGGGCGGACTACTGGCGCGTCACATCGTACCAAACATTCTTGGGCCAGCCCTGGTGGTGGCCACCATCAATGTTGGTGCGGTCATACTCAACCTTTCGGCGCTCTCGTTTATTGGGCTGGGGTTGCCGCCACCAACCCCGGAGTGGGGCAATATGATCAATGAGGCTCGCCCGCTGTTCCAGCGCGTGCCGTGGCTTATGGTCGCCCCTGGTCTTTGTATTGCAACCGTAGTGCTGTGTGTGAACGTGCTTGGCAACGCCCTCCGTGACCGGGTTGATGTGCGCATAACATAAGGAAGGAATCCCTGATGATTAACTACCACCACTGGCTCCAGCGCTGGGACGAGCAGCAAACGCGCTATTTACCAGAGCGCGAGGAGCGCTTCGCAATCATGCTCGACACGCTGGCAGGGCTGCTGCCACCCGATTTTGTTGCACTCGACCTGGCCTGCGGGCCGGGGGCGATGAGCCAGCGCCTGCTGAGCCGCTTTCCCCAGGCCCGCACGATTGCGCTGGACTACAACCCCGTGCTGCTGCACCTGGGCCAACAGACGCTGGGCACCATGGAGGGCCGCATCACCTGGATCAGGCAAAGTCTGGCCGAAGCGAACTGGGTTGAACCGCTTCAAGCTGCGCTAGCCCGGCTTGGTCGCCCACAGCTCGACACCGTGCTCAGCACGACCGCGCTGCACTGGCTACCAATCGATCAGCTCACGCGCGTCTACAATCAGCTTGGCAGCCTGGTGCGAACGGGCGGGCTGCTGCTGAATGGTGATCACATTGCCTACCCGGCGGCGCTCGGCGAATTCCGCCGCCTGGCCCAGAACGTCAAAGACCAGCGTTATGCACAGGTCTTTGCTGCGCAGGGCGGCGAAGACTACCGCACATGGTGGCAGGCCATCGAGCAGGCCTGGCTGGCGGCTGATCCGGCGCTCCAGCCGCTCTTTGATGACTACCACGCAAACGAGGAGGTGCGCCCGCGCAGCTTCAGCGCCCCGATTCTTGAAGTGCATCGCGCTGCGCTGCTTGACGCAGGCTTTGATCAGGTGGATACGATCTGGCAGCGGTATGATAACCGGGTGCTGCTGGCGGTGCGCGGGCAACCGACCGAGCCGGTGATAGACTAAAGGACGGATTTGTCCTCGCCAGCTGGCGCGGCGGTGTGGTGAACGTGTGTGATACCGCAACCCTGTTGGCACCAGAGCAGAGCTTTGCACCACCCGCGCCGCTGCGCCGCTGCTGTGCTGGTGGGTTGCCACGCAGAGGTGGCGATCTGGTGAGGGGAAACCTAGTGCTGGCTACGCCGCCCGTGAATTAGCGATTCAGCAGCGGCGGTGCGGCTGGCCCAGGCTGTTCAA
>JALONX010000608.1 GCA_025454695.1 Chloroflexaceae bacterium | reverse complement strand
CGCGGTGAGCAGTTCGGCCACGTTTTCGACCTTTACAAACCAGAAGGCCGTCGTCACCAGCAGCATCCAAAGGCCGTAGGCTATTACCACGCCGCATGCTAGCACCAGCAAAAAACTGAGGGCTTCGGCCAGGCTCGGCACATGGCCCAGCAGCACCAGGCCGTAGATGATGATGCCCGTGCCACCCAGGAGGTCGGGTATCGTCAACAGATTAATCTGCCGGAGCGAGGCCATAAACTGGCTATCCACCGGCTTCAGCAACACAAAATCCAGCGTCCCCTTTTGGATATGCTCGACGATGCGGGTGATGTTGGGCCGTAACAGCCCGTCAATCACGCCCTCAAAAAAGCGAAACAGGCCAATCACCAGCAGCACTTGCGGCAGCGTCCAGCCGCCGAGGGTGCCGGTGAAGCGGAAGAAGACCAGCGTGCCCGCCACGCCCCAGAAAAGCCAGAAGAAGCTTTGCAGCGCGGCCACCACAAAATTGGCCCGGTATTCCAGGGCCGTTTGCAGGCTGTTGTGGGCAAACAGGCTAAAGAGGCGGAAGTAGCGACGCATATGAGCCAAGAACCAAGAACCAAGAACCAAGAACCAAGAACCAAAATAACAGTGGATGAGAAGGACTCAACCTTCAACGTTTGCGGTTCTCAGTTCTCGGTTCTCGGTTCTCCCTGTGTTCATCAGTGTTTGCCGTTTTTATAGCGGGCGAACTGGCCAAGCAGTACTTCCGGCAGGTGGCCCTGGATGTGGGTGCCCTCGCCAGCGTACTCTTCCTGATCAATCACGCCGCGCTGGTGCCAGAGCGCCACCAGGTCGTTGCGGTTGTAGGGAATCAGGGCATCAAAGGCGACCATGCCACTGGCCAGAGCCTGCTCGATGCGCTGCTGCAACGCCGCCAGCCCCCAGCCCCGCCGGGCTGAAACGGCCACAAAATCGCCGGGGAGGCCCATGTCTGCCGCCAGCGTGCCAACTTCGGCCTCGACCAGCCCGTCCATGCGGTCAATCTTGTTCAGCACGGTGATCACCGGGCGTGAGTCCGCGCCGAGTTCTTTGAGCGTGGCCTCCACCGCCTGGGCCTGCTCTTCCGCATTGGGGTGCGTGATGTCCAGCACATGCAGCAGCAAATCGGCCTCGTTGATCTCTTCTAACGTGGCCCGGAAGGCCGCCACCAGCTGGGTGGGCAGCTTCTGGATGAAGCCGACGGTGTCGGTCATCAGCACCTGTTTGCCGCCCGGCAGCTCCACCTGGCGGGTGGTCGGGTCGAGCGTGGCGAAAAGCTGGTCGGCGGCGTAGACATCGGCCCCGGCCAGCGCATTCAGCAGCGTAGACTTGCCCGCGTTGGTGTAACCCACCAGGGCCACCACGGGTGTGCCGCTCTGGCGGCGGCGCTTGCGGTAGAGTTCGCGGTGGCGATGCACATCAACCAGCTGCTCTTCCAGCCATGCGATGCGTTTGTCCACCAGCCGCCGGTCAATTTCCAGCTGGGTTTCACCGGGGCCGCGCAAGCCCACCACGCCGCCCGCAGCGGTGCCGCCGCCTGTGCCCGCCTGTCGTTCCAGGTGGCTCCACATGCGGCGCAGGCGCGGCAGCAGATATTTGTACTGGGCCAGTTCCACTTGCAGGCGGCCCTCGTGGGTGCGGGCGTGCTGGGCAAAAATATCGAGAATCAGGCCGGTACGATCAAGCACCTGCGTTTGTAATTCTTCTTCCAGATTGCGGGCCTGGCCGGGCGAAAGCTCATCATCAAAAATAATTAAATCCGCCTGCGTCTCTTCACGCAGGGCGTGTACTTCACGCACTTTGCCGGGGCCGATGAAAAATTTGGGGAAGGGGTGCGACAGGCGCTGAAAGATGCTGCCCACCACCTCAAATCCAGCGGTGTCAGACAATAAAGCCAGCTCTTGCAGCGAGTCTTCGGCGGGCCAACTGCCCGGTTTGTCAATCTCGGCACCCACCAGCAGGGCACGCTTGCGGGGCGTTTCCGTCGGGTAAAGACGTTTGCCGTCTACAGTACGAAGGGCTTCTATAGCTGCCTCCTTTGGCAACAATTCACGGTTCCATGCGCTATCATTGTAGCATTCTGGTGGGGCGGGGGCAAGGGACTTTGGGCGGAGGAGTGACGAGTGACGAGCCTGCCCTGAGCGAAGGCGAAGGGTGACGAGTGACGAGTGACGAGTGACCAGTTGCGGGTTGTGCATAATGCTTTGTTGTCCACAACGCAAAGCCATGTCATTCCGACCGCAGGGAGGAATCTGCATAGCTCTACGGTGAAGACCCCTCGCTCCGCTCGGGGTGACATGGACGCGCAACGCCAGCACATGCATGTCATTCCGACCGCAGGGAGGAATCTGCATGGCGCTGCGGTGAAGACCCCTCGCTTTGCTCGGGGTGACATGGACGCGCAATGCCAAAAGACCACGTTGACAGACGAATGACGAGGTACGAGTTACACGTTACGAAGCACGATTCTATAGATGATGCAGCACACAGTTCGCAGTATGTAGTCCAGGTTACGCATCACGTTTCACACTTTACGTTTTCATTATTCTTGCATAAACAAATCCGCCACGGGCATTATAAAGCCGTCGAGCAACCCTTCGCCACGCAAGGTGTCAGTTTCAGTTAGACGGGTGCTTTCGGTGCTGGAGCGATAAACTAACACCACCCGGTCTTCCGGCTCAATAATCCAGACTCTTTCGACACCGATGGAGAAATACTCTTCTAGCTTCTGGCGAAAGTCACTCCATCGGTCAGTTGGCGAGACGATTTCGATGATTAGTTCGGGAGCAACAGTGAAATATGCTTTGGGCATGTGCCCTGGCAAGCGCTGATACGAAATAAAGGCAATATCAACGCCGCGCACCCGGTCGGGGTTACGACGGGTGTATAGTCCTACGCCACCCATAACAACTCTCCCGCACCGCTGCTGTTTTGTGAACCCACCCAACGTACTGCCTATTGTAACAACAAGCAGCCCGTGTTGAAAATTCGCATGCGCCTTTTGAACAATCCTGCCGTCAATCAGTTCACACGGGCCAATGTCGCCCATGGCCCACAGCTCTTCACCAGTGAGTCTATGCCTTTTATCTGCTAAACTGTCTGAAACCATCCCATATACCTTTACAAAAAGCGTTCCCCGCTTTGCTCCACATGCAACGCAAAAGCATTGTGTTCACCGCTTTTCATTGCTCACGTGGTCAAGCAGCGGGTGGCACTGTAGCGACGCCCCGGCGGGGCGTCGCTACAGTGCGTGGCATTGTTGATCAATGCATTTCTACCAATAAGCGACCTGTGTCGTTAAAAAGCTGGCTACCACCTGGTCTCCGGTCTTCGGTCTCCGGTTTCCGGTCTTCGGTCAACCGGCGAAAGGATCGCCGCCAGCTGTCGCTGGATGCGCAGCGCCGCCAGGGGCGAGGGAGCCGGTTCGAGCCAGCGGGCCAGCGTTTCCAGCGGGGCGCTGCGGCGGCGCTGGATGGCCCGGCGCTGAACCAGCAGCTGCGGCAGTTCGGCCAGGGCTGCCATGCGCCCGGCGGCAATGGCGGGTTGGCGGCTGGCGACAGCGTAGGCCAGCGCCAGCAGGTCATAACGCAGGATGGAGGGCAGGCACTGGCCGAGCAGCGGTTCCGGCATGCAGCGGATGATCACCCGCAGGCGGTTGCGCCCCAGCAGCCGCTGCTTAAGTGGACTGCCCTGCCCGCCGCTGGCCGAGTAGACGTGGCGGGCACGGGCGGCGGGAGCCAGCACACAGCCCCAGCCCCGCAGCCGCGCCCGCCAGGCCAGGTCAGCATCTTCCAGGTAACTGAAAAACTCCGCCGGGAATGGCCCCACGTCGGCCAGCAGCTCGCGGCGCAACAGGGCCAGGCCACCGCTGGCCCCAAACATCTCAACTGGCGCGGCGGGCAGCCGACTCACCGGTAGGCCCAGGTGCAGGTCAGTGGCCACGCCGTCGCGCTGCATGGCAATGCCCGCCGAGGCCACCACGTCGGGGCGACGGCTGAAGGTCAGCACGCCAGTGGCGGCTCCGGCATTGGGGCTGGCCCGCAGTGCCTCGGTCAGGGCCGCAACGCAGCCTGGCTCCACCAGCGCATCATCGTTGACCAGCAGCAGCAGCTCGCCCCGCGCTGCCGCGAAGCCAGCGTTGCAACCACCGGCAAAGCCCAGGTTCTGGGGCAACTCCAGCAAGCGCACGGCGGGCGCATGGCAGCGGGCCCATGCCGCAGCCCCATCGCGGGAGGCATTGTCCACCAGAATAATTTCATCAGCTGGCCCCAGCTGGGCTTGCAGGGCGCTGATGCATGCGGGCAGGTAGCGCAGGGCGCTGTAGGTGGGGATAATAGCGGAGATGGGTGGGCGCACAGGGATCATGTGGTGGTGTGAGCGCATTAAGAGGCAATTAAGCGCTAATAACCTCTAGCGAATCAGTACCACCCTGCACCACGAGTGAAGCAATTC
>JALONX010000607.1 GCA_025454695.1 Chloroflexaceae bacterium | reverse complement strand
GCCCTGGCCCGTGAGGCAGGCGTGCCGCTCACGATTGACGACTTCGATGTGATCAGCAAGCGCACGCCGCTCTACGTAGACTTGATGCCGGGCGGGCGCTACTCGGCGGTGGAAGTGGATCACGCTGGCGGCATTCAGGTCATTGCCAAGCGCATGGTTGATGGCGGCATAGCCGACGGCAGCGCTATCACCGTCACCGGGCGCACGCTAGCCGAGGAAGCCGCTACAGCAGTGGAAACGCCCGGCCAGGACGTGATTCGTCCGCTGGGAGAACCGCTGAAGGCCACCGGCGGCCTGGTGATTTTGAAGGGCAACCTGGCCACCGAAGGGGCGGTGGTGAAGGTGGCAGGCCACGAGCGCCCGCTCCACACCGGCCCGGCCCGCATTTTCAATTGTGAAGAAGATGCCATGACTGCCGTGCTGACGCGGCAGATCAAGCCCGGCGATGTGGTGGTGATCCGCTATGAGGGGCCACGGGGCGGGCCAGGCATGCGCGAGATGCTGGGCATCACCTCGGCGATTGTGGGCCAGGGCCTGGGCGAAACGGTGGCCCTGGTGACCGACGGGCGCTTCAGCGGGGCGACACGGGGGCTGATGGTGGGCCACGTTGCGCCGGAAGCGGCGCGCGGCGGCGTGATCGGCATCCTTAACGAGGGCGACGAAATTACGATTGATGTGGACAACCGCTCGCTGCGGGTAAGTCTCTCCGACGATCTGATTGCAGCCCGCATGGCTGATTGGCAAGCCCCCACTCCTCGCTACACCTGGGGCGTGATGGCTCGCTACGCCGCATGCGTTTCCTCGGCCTCGGAAGGGGCGGTGCTGAAGACGCCGGAATATTAGGAGATTTTGGATTTTAGGTTTGGGATTTTGAATTGGCGGACGCCGCCAGGATGGGTTGTTGCACGGCACTGCAATGGGTTTCGCTGTAGAGACGCCCCGGCGGGGCGTCTCTACAATGGATTGCATTGTGGGTGGATCGGAGACCGCGCCGCGATGGCATTGCGGGCGAACACAAGGTTGGCCCCTACACCATAACATGCAAACCCCTGGCGTTCTCGGCGGTGCATGTGCATGGCGGGCGGGTCTGCGACCGCATGCATCGTTCAGTGCTTATTGTTCCTCGTTCATCTCCTTCAATTCACCTTTTGGCCACTGCTGGTTGCTGCACGATGTGCTAGACTCGCTCCACACGTTAGTGCCAATCTGCAATCTACAATCTACAATCTGCAATCATTCTGTGTAAGGAGTTTGTATGGATTCTGTACCGCCTCCTGCTAGCAGCCCCCTCCGCATCGTGCTGATTTCGCCCCGTGGCCCCCTCTACCGCCACCGCACCGGTATCTGGAAAAAATCTATGCGCTACATGCCGCTGACGCTCACCACACTGGCGGCGCTGGTTCCCCCGGAAATCAACCATACCATTGCCCTGGTGGACGAGGGTATTCACGAGATTGATCTGAACATCGAGGCTGACGTGATCGGCATTAGCGCCATTACTGGCACGGCACCACGGGCCTACGAACTGGCCGACCACTTCCGCAAGCGGGGCATTCCAGTGGTGCTGGGTGGGGTTCACCCGACGCTGGTGCCAGACGAAGCCGCCCGCCACGCCGATGCAGTGGTGGTGGGCTATGCCGAGCAGAGTTGGCCCCAGCTGCTGCGAGACCTGGTAGCCGGGCGCATGCAACCGCGCTACACGCAAGGGCGCGACCTGAACCTGGCGAACATTCCCTTTCCGCGCCGCGACCTGTTGCCGAAACAGCACTATACCACCCGGCACACCTTTGAAGCGACGCGGGGCTGCATCCACCAGTGCGAGTTTTGCGTGGTGCCCACGGCCTGGGGCCGCCCGCTCCAGCGCCCCGTCGCCGATGTGGTGGCCGACATCCGCCAGCTCGGTTCCCGCCGCCTGATCTTTCTCGACCTCAACCTGATTGCCAATGTGGAGTATGCCAAAGAGCTGTTTACGGCCCTCATTCCGCTCAAGGTTACATGGGGCGGGCTGGCCACGGTGCTGATCGCCTCCGACGATGAGTTGCTTGATCTGGCGGCCCGCAGCGGCTGTCGCGGCCTGCTGATCGGCCTTGAGTCGGTGACGGCGGACTCGCTGGCCGAGACGCGCAAGGGCTTCAACAAACATAGCGACTATCTGCGGGTGGTGCAAAAGCTCCACGAGCGCAAGATCGCGTTGATGGGCTGTTTTGTCTTCGGCTTCGACCACGACGACCAGCAGAGCTTTGCCCGCACGGTGGAACTGGTGCAGGAGGCGAAGATTGACCTGCCCCGCTATGCCATTCAAACGCCGTTTCCGGGCACGCCGCTCTACCAGCGCTTGCAGCGGGAAGGCCGCATCCTCACCGACGATTGGGGCCTCTACGACGGCCAGCATGTCGTTTTTCAGCCCGCCCGCATGTCGCCAGGCGAGCTGCTGCGGGGCACCGAATGGGCCTGGAAGCAGACCTACCGCTACCGTTCGATTGCCCATCGGCTGGCCGCCACGCCCCAGCTGGCAGTGGCGCTGGCCACCAACCTGGGTTATCGCTTCTACGCCCACAACCTGCATCGCTTCTACACCTGTGACTGGATGGTAGGGCTGCCTGATGGCAGATTGCAACCCGGTTGATTGCAGATTGGCGGAACCACAAAGGAAATAAAGGAAATAAGGGAAATAGTCTCAAGTGTCGTTTTATCATTTCCTTCATTTCCTGTATTTCCCTTGTTTGTTACACAGCACGCAGCACGCAGTACGCAGCACGCAGCACGCAGTACGTAGTACAGCCGAGGTTCTCATGCGACTCACCTTGATTCACCCATGCATTGGGCGGCGGCCAGGCGAAAACTATATTCGTACATGGCAGATGGAGCCGCTAGCCCCGGCGGTGCTGGCCAGCCTCACCCCGCCCGATGTGCAGATTCGTTTCTACGACGACCGGATGGAGCCGATTCGCTACGATGAGCCAACCGATCTGGTGGCGATCAGTGTGGAGACCTACACCGCCCGCCGGGCCTACCAGATTGCCAGCGAATACCGGCGGCGGGGCGCCACCAAAAAAGCGACATTTTTCCTGCCCTCTATCCACTGCGCCTCGTGTTTGTGGCTGTTGGAGCGCATCACGCATATATCCCCGGGTATTCTCTCTTCGGAACTCAACTTCCTCCACAAGGAGCTGTCGGTGCGCTGGGGCGCGTCGACGTCGCTGCGCGAGGTGGTAGAGCTTCTCACCCGCCTGGGGTACGAGCCCGAGCTTAAGATGGAGAAGATATCGGAAGGGAAGAAGTCGAAAATATCCCACCGGGAGCTTCTCACAAAGATAGGTGTTGCGGGCTTTGCCTTTGGCAACTCCATGATGATGGCCTTCCCGGACTACCTCTCGATGGGTACCCTTGGCGAAGGCTTCTCGCTCTGGTTCTCGTCGCTGAACGCGTTGCTCTCGGTACCTACCCTTGTATACTCTGCCGGCGGATATTTTTCCTCTGCCTATAGAGACCTGCGCAGCAAACGCGTCGGCATCGACTTTCCCGTGGCCCTCGGCATCACTGCCATATTTCTGCGCTCCGTATACGAGTTGCTAAGCGGTACCGGGCCGGGGTATTTCGACTCCTTCAACGGATTGGTGTTCTTCCTGCTCATAGGTAAGCTGGCGCAGACCAAGACGTTCGACACCCTCGCCTTTCACAGGGAGTACACGTCGTATTTCCCCATGGCCGCCACCGTAGGCGAGACCGAGGCCGAAGAGCGCACGGTGCCGGTGACGAAGATACAGCCCGGCCAGCGCGTGGTGGTGAGAAACGGCGAGATAATACCGTGCGACGGAGTGCTGATCTCCGCCTCGGCGTCGATAGACTATTCGTTCGTCACAGGAGAGTCCACGCCCACGCTCCGCAGCTGTGGCCACGAGGTATGGGCGGGCGGCAAGGTGACGGGCACCTCTGCGGTGCTGAGGGCCACCAAAGAGGTGCGCCGAGGATACCTTGCCAAGCTGTGGAACCACGACTCGTTCCGAAAGCAAAAACAGTCGAAGCTTGTAGAGATAACCGACACCTTCGGTCGACGCTTCACGGTGGTGACGCTCTTTATTGCAGTCGCTGCATTTCTGTACTGGCTTCCTCAGTCGGCGCCCACGGCCTTCTCCGTGGTGGTGTCGGTACTTATCGTGGCCTGCCCCTGCGCCTATACGTTGGCAGCTCCCTTTGCACTCGGCAGCGCCGTGGCAGTCTTTGGCCGCAACGGACTGTATCTTAAAGGCAACGACGCGGTAGCGGGCATGGCCTCGGTCACCAAGGTCGTGTTCGACAAAACGGGCACCCTCACCACCGGCACCTCTGCGCAATACTACGGGGTGCCGATGACGCAGAAACAAGTACCGGGCGGGGAGTGAGAGCCACCGTCGCAGGCCACAGCGTAGTGTACGGTTCGCCCGCCTTTGTGGGTTCCCAGCTGGGGCATCCCGCTGAAGATCGCCACGACGGGGGCACGGCGGTGGCCATAGATGGTCAAGCAGTCGGTGTCTTCATCCTGGGGTCGTCGTTCCGCCAAGGAGTACACCGCCTGGTGGGTGCCCTCAAGAGACTTTCTCCGGTGCTCGTCTCGGGCGACTCCGACAGGCTGCGCAGCGAGTTCAGAGAACTGTTCGGCAGCGACAAGGCGCTGTATTTTAACTGCCTGCCCGAGGATAAGCGCAACATCATAGAGACATTCCGGGAAAAAGGCGAGAGCGTGTTGATGGTGGGCGACGGGCTGAACGATGCCGCCGCGCTCAAAGTTGCCGACGTCGGCTTTGCCATCACCGAAGACAAGGGGTTGTTCACCCCCTCAAGCGACGGAATCATGACCTCGGAGGCGCTGGCTCGCCTGGATGAGTTCCTGTCGTTTTCCAAAACAGTGATGAGGGTGATAACGCTCAGCTTCGCGGTGTCGCTCGTATATAATGCTATAGGACTTTC
>JALONX010000606.1 GCA_025454695.1 Chloroflexaceae bacterium | reverse complement strand
TGCCCAGACCGCCAAACAGCCCCACCAGGCTACACAACACCAGCAACAACACCCGCCGTATCCCTCCAAAGCTGTAGCTCCTGCCGCTCGCTGCTGAAGAAAGTTCTGCTCTCACGCGCTGCCTCCGCAAAACAGATTGTTGTTTGAAAACGTTTTACAATTAAAGCAATTACTTTGAGGAATGAGAATAGCTCTGTACCTTGTTCTCATATATCACTTGCTGACAGTAATAATTGTACGTACAACAAAAACAAGCCAATGTGACAAAAGTCACATTGGCTCGAACAGTTGTCATAAAAGCACAGAAGGTTGTGGGGTGGCTACCGTGAGATTAAAGAAATGAAGCGGAATACCTGGAAATAGCGTGATGTTGATGCTACCGGCTGATGAGCGGTAGCCAGACTCGTGGTGTCAATGGTGGGGCCGCCTGGGGCGCACGAGCGCTCCAGGCCGGGGCACGGGCATCGCGTACCAGCAGGCGGGCATTGCTGCCGTCACGTTCCACTAGCCAGAGATCACAGGGGCAGCGCAACCGGGGGCCAGTGGCAACCCGTTCGACCGTCTCTTCTAGGCCTGGCCCGCGCTCAAAAACCACGCTGCGCCCATCGGGTGATAGGGCGATACGCCCAATCCCTTCATCGGGCAAACGTAACAGTTGTGTAGCCTGACGGCGTTCAAAATCATAGCGGTAGAGCGCCCCACCGGCTGGCGGTGCCGCCCCTAATGCGGCCCCATCCTCCTGACGCGAAAAAAGAAAGCCGGAGCCATCGGGTAACCAGGCCAGGCCAAGCACCGCGCATGCATTGCGCGGGCAGCGCCCCAGGTCAACTAGCGTTGCGGCAGCGGCATCACGGGCATTTGCACGAAACACCGGAGTATTGAGGGCACCATTCCGCACAAAGAGCATCTCGTCAGCCAACGCTGGCGACGACGCCATGGCTACCATATACAGCTTGTCCGTCGTGCCAAACTGGCCCATGTCGAGGATACGCTCACCAAGAGCAGTAGGCGGCGGGCTGGCCTCAATCTGCCAGATATTATTTGGGGGATCAATATTTCTGGAAGCCTCCCTGCTCAGGAAGATCAGTCTGGTGCCATCACTGCGCCACGATGGGCTGAAGGTGGTGGGGCAGTGGAAATCTTCAGTTGCACTCACGCGCCCCGCCGTAACCGTCTGGTTCGCAACCACATCGGCAAAGGCAGTCACTTCATAGTGACACAGGCGGCCAGAGGTATTTGGGGTAATGCTTAGCACGCGCACAAACTGGCGCACATTTGGCCCAAGATCGGCCACATTGTTCAGGGTTACGTCATACTCTGTTCGGGGTTGTGCCAGAAAACGAAAACTCCGAGACCCACCCTCAACATACACCTCTAGCTCTGCACCGGTTAAACTGGGGTTTGCTACCCGCACTTGAACTGTGCCCACAGGTAAAGCGGCAAGCGATGTAGGATCGGGACTATTCGTTATGCGCCGGAAACGACTGCCATCAGGTGTCACTGCATAGAGATCGCGGGCATGCATTGAGCGGAAGCGCTCGTGACCACTGTCGAAGGCTACTTCTGACCCATCGGGCCGCCAACTCAATGAGCCGATGCCATACTGCCGTGGGGTGTCTGCCGGTACACGCCAGATGGTGCGGGCTTCACCACCAGCGGGGCTGATAAGCTGAACCTGTTGATTGTCACGACTGGGGCTTATGAAGGCGATCATCGAACCATCGCTGGCGGCTGTCTCGTCAGCATTGGCAGCAATCGGCATGGCATGAGGTGTGAACGTCAGCAGAAGTACCACAATTGCCACGAATATGCACATAGCTCGAACATCAGAAACCCTACTGATCCACCGTTGCATAGCGGCTTTCTCCTTTTTGCAACACGCTCTTCTTCGCCTGGCAGGGGTGGAACTCCGCCAGTTTAGGGCGGAGTCAGGGTAACGTGGGGAGATAAGACGTGGAGAACTTGAGCGTTGTAACTCGCCCATTTGGCGAGCTGCGTATAGCGCACCCCGACGAGGCGCGTGTTGGAGGCAACTTCGGCAAGAGCGTAATGGAGCAATGTCACTGCTTATTGTAGCTACAACCGTGAAGAAGGGATTAATAATTATTTAAGGCGGTGTTAAATCACATGGGGATTCTGGTGACAAAACCACAACTATACGCTTAGGGTTCATACACGTGTACGTTCACCCATTCCCAGCCCACGGAGTGGTACGCAAATGGAGTTAAGCCCCCCTTCCCAAGGGGGTTGGGGGGATTCAGATGAATCCACAAAACACTGGATAATGTTCTTTACAGACCAATACGGGTATGTTACCTGAGGAACAGGGGCGGCTGGCGATTGGAGCGGGGGGCTTTAGCTATCGTCCCGTATCTCCAATCGCCAGTCACTTCATTGTCACACCACAAACGCGCCGGGGTTGAGCAGCCCTTGCCCATCCCAGCATTCCTTGAGCGCCCGCATCAGCGGGAGGCCGCCGGGGGTATGGCCCCAGGTGCCCGCCGCGCCCGCCGCGCCCTGGAGGACGATGGCGTAGCCGCCGCGCCGCACCGCCGCCGACCGCAGCTCTTCAACCGCCGCGCCCGCCGTGTAGAGCAGGCCGCTGGCCATGTCGGCTACAAAAGAGGCATCGCGGAGAGTCGGGGCTAGTTCGCGCAGCAGGCCCGGCAGTTCGCGTGTTGGCACCCCGACGCGAACCACCGTTGCGCCGCTGGCCGTGGTCTCCCGCAGCCAGGTCGCCCAAGTGTCGCTGCCTGCCTCGGTGCTAGCGTTGGACTCACGGCTGCCCAGCGCCGTTTGCACCTGGGCCAACTCAGCCGCCACGTCCTCCACCACGCCCTCTGCCGTATAAACTAGCGCCGTCTGGCGAGAGGAAGTAATTGACCGCTCATTTGCCCCGGTCTCCGGTCTCCGGTCTCCGGTCTCCGGTCTCCGGTCTCCGGTCTCCGGTCTCCCGTTTCCGGTCTCCGGTCTCCGGTCTCCCGTCTGTACAAGCAGCAGCGCCGAGCCTACCAGGCACTCCCGCAGCAGCCGTTCGGCCAGGGCCAGGCCGTCGTCCAGGCTTGCCAGCGGCACATGCAGCGACTCGCTGGCGCGGGGCAGGGGCAGCAGCTTCAGCGTCACATCGCAGAGCAGGCCCAGCGTGCCATGGGCACCGGCAATGAGCTTGGGCATGTCGTAGCCGGCCACGTTTTTCACCACCGGACGCCCGGCGCGAATGGTGCGCCCATCGGCCAGCACCACCGTCGCCGCCAGCAGCAGGTCGCGCACGCCGCCGTAGCGCATGCGCAGCGGCCCATTGAAGGCGGTAGAAACGATACCGCCCAGCGTCGCCTCGGGCCAGGGCGACACCAGCGGTACCCACATGCCATGTTCGGCTAGCGCCGCCTGAAGCTCGGCCAGCGGCGTGCCCGCGCCCACGGTGACGTAGAGGTCTTCCAGGGCCAGCTTCTTCACGCCCCGCATGCAGCCGGTGGAAAGGGTGACATCAGCCGCTGGCAGGTGGGCCGATTTGCTGCCGCCGCCCCGAATGCGCACGGTTTTTCCAGCCGCCGCGCAGGCTTGTAGCAGCTCAGCCGCCTCCTCCGGGGATTGTGGCGATTGGAGATTAGAGATTGGAGATTGACGATCGGCGATTGGCGATTGGCGATCGGCGATTGGTGTCTGAGACTCCTCCTCTGGAAAAATCTTGCCAGGATTCAGCACGCCGTCCGGGTCGAAAAGGGTTTTGATCTCACGCATCACCGCAAGCTCGGTGGAGCTGAACATGAGCGGCATAAAGGCTCGTTTTTCAATCCCCACGCCATGTTCGCCGGTAATGCTGCCGTCGTGGCTGATGCAGAGTTCCAGAATGTCGCGCCCGGCGTCAATCACCCGCTGCACAAAGGCTTTGTCCTTCGGGTTGGGGATGAGGATGAGCGGGTGCAGGTTGCCATCGCCCGCATGAAAGACGTAGCCCACCCGCAGGTCATAAGCTTCGCAGATGCGATTGACGCCTGCCAGGGTTTCGGCCAGTTTGGAACGGGGCACTGTGCCATCAACCAGGTAGTAGGCCGGGGCTAGCCGGGCCATTGCGCCCGCCGCGCTCTTGCGGCCCAGCCATATTTTGGCTCGTTCCTCTTCGCTCCTGGCCACCCGCAGGTCAAAGCCGCCGTTGGCCAGGAGAATCTCGCTTGCCGCATCGATCTGCGGGCCGACGCTCTGAGGATAGCCATCCACCTCAACGATTAGCCCTGCGCCCGCCTCCACCGGCAGCCCGGCATGGGCGAAGTCTTCCAGAATGCGCATGATTTTCTGATCCATCATCTCCAGGGTGGCGGGCACCAGGCCCTGGGCGATGATAGCGGAAACGGCAGCGCCTGCCGCCTCCACCGAGTCGAAAGCGGCCATGAGCGTTTTCACGGCAGGCGGGTTGCGGATGAGCCGTAGCTGGGCTTCGGTGATGATGCCGAGTGTGCCCTCG